>NZ_JAKZKW010000020.1:0-20999 GCF_022808695.1 Fundidesulfovibrio soli | reverse complement strand
CTGCCCGGGGCCGGGGGGGGGGGCGGGGGGGGGGGGGGGGCCCCCCCCCCCCGGGGGGGGGGGGGGGCGCGCCCCCCCGGGGACCCCTCCCAAGGAGACAGCATGCGGGTCATACCCTCTCAGAGCGTCGAGGACGCCGTGGCGGGGCTGTGCGTCACGGCCAACCGGCACCTGCCGCCGGACGTCCGACGGGCCTTCCTGCACCGCCAAGCAGCCGAGAGCCCACTGGGCAGAGGGGCCCTGCGCCAACTGCTGGACAACGCCGAACTGGCCGGCCAGCTGGGCCTGCCCCTCTGCCAGGACTGCGGGCTGGCGGTCTTCTTCGTGGAGCACGGCGAGGACGTGCGCGTCGAAGGCCTGCCCGTGCGCGAGGCCGTCAACCGCGGCATGGTCCGGGGCTACCGCGAGGGCTACCTGCGCAAGTCCACCTGCGATCCCTTCACCCGCGACAACCCCGGGGACAACTCCCCGGCAGTGGTGCATTTCGACATGGTTCCCGGCGATACGCTGCGCATCTCCATGATGGTCCAGGGCGCTAGCGCGGAATACTCCCGCGCCGCCATGCTGGACCCGGCCCTGGGCGCGGAGGGCGTGCGCGAATTCGTCATCAGGGGCGTGGCCGAGGCCTGCCGGGGCGTGTGCGCCCCCATGGTGGCGGGCCTCGGGGTGGGCGGCTCCTTCGAGTGGGCCTCCCTGGCGGCGGCGCGCGCCCTGCTGCGGCCCCTGGACCGCGAGAACCCCGACCCCTTTCTGGCCGGGCTGGAGGAGTCCCTGACCCAGGCAGTGAACCGCCTGGGCGTGGGCCCGCTGGGCCTGGGCGGAGCCACCACCTGCCTGGGGGTGAGCGCCCTGGCCGCGCCCTGCCACCCCGGAACCCTGCCCGTGGCCCTGGCCATCCAGTGCCATTCGGCCAGGCGCGGGCAGGTGACGCTGTGATCCGCACCCACGCCCTCTCCACCCCCCTCACCGCCCTGGCGGCCTCGGAGCTGCGCAGCGGCGACGTGGCCTATCTCACGGGGTTCCTGCTCGCCGGGCGCGAACCGGCCCACCGCCGCCTCCTGGAGGATCTGGAGCGCGGCACCCCCCCTGTGGACCTGGAGGGGGCCGTGATCTACTACGTCGGCCCCAGCCCCATGACCCCGCAGCGGCCCATCGGCGCGGCCGGGCCCAGCTCCGCCTGGCGCATGGACCCCTACACCCCGAGCCTGCTTGAGGCCGGGGTGCGCGCCACCATCGGCAAGGGCGCCCGCGGCCCCGAGGTGCGCGAGGCCATGCGGCTGCACGGGGCCGTGTACCTCGCCGCCACGGGAGGGGCCGGGGCGCTGCTCTCGCTGTGCGTGCGGGAGGTCAGCCTGGCGGCCTACCCGGAGCTCGGCCCGGAAGCCCTGCACCTGCTTCGCGTGGAGAAGTTCCCCGTGACGGTGGTCAACGACCCGCGCGGCGGCGAGCTCTACGCCGCGCCGGACCTGGACGCCGCCCTGCGCGGCTAGGAGGGATTCACCCCGCCTAAAACCGCCCCGAAGCGGATGCTTTCCGCCACGCCCCGTGGTATGGGTGCCTAAACCGCATCCGCGATTCACGGGGGGTTCATGCTCCGACGCTTCTCCATCTCCGTGCGCCTGTTCGGCCTCGTCGGGCTCGTGCTGCTTTCGGCCGTGGGCACACTCGTGGTGTTGGGCCTGGCTTCCACGCATCTTGAAAACATGATGGTGCGCCACACCCAGACCACCCTGCTCGAATCCGAAAAGATCAAGATCAAGGCCCTGACACACTCCATGTCCCTGGCCCTGGCCAACGCCATGGCCGACATCCCCGACGAGGCCAAACGCAGGCGGCTGGCCCGCAAGGCCGTGGAGCCCGTGCGCTTCGAGGACGACGCCTCCGGCTATTTCTTCATCTATCACGGCACCACCAACGTGGCCCTGCCCCCCCGTCCCGAGCTGGTGGGGCGCGACCTCAACGACTTCGTGGACCGCAACGGCGTCTACTACGTGCGGGAGCTGGCCCGCCAGGCCGAGGCCGGTGGCGGCTACGTGAATTACGTCTTCACCAAGCCCGACGGCGTGCTCGAAGAGAAGGTCAGCTACGCCGAGCCCATCCCGGGCACGGACCTCTGGATCGGCACAGGGGTCTACCTGGACCGCGTCAACCGGGAGATGCGCTCCATCGCCAACGTGGTCACCGAGCTGTTCGAGAAGGTGCTCGGAGCGGCCGCGGGGGCCACGGTCCTGATGATGGCGCTGCTCTGCCTGGCCTGCCTGGCCATAGCCCACAGCGTGGTTCGCCCGCTGGCGGAAGTGACCGAAGCCGCGGAGCGCATCGCCGGGGGCGACCTGGACACCCGGCTCTCCGCCGGAGGCCGCGACGAGGCCACCCGCATGCAGGCCGCGCTCAACCGCATGACGCAGATCCTGCGGCGCAACATCAGCGAGATCGAGGCCCGCCGCCAGGAAGCCGAGGACAAGGCCAACCTGGCCCAGCAGGCCCTGCGGGAGGCCCGCCGCGCGGGCGATGAGGTGGTTGTGCAGGTGGCCCGGCGCATCGAGAGCCTGCAGAAGATATCCTCCTCCGTGGCGCACCAGTTGCGCAACCCCACCACCATCATCGGCGGCCTGGCCGGGCTGCTGCTCAAGAAACCCACCCTGCGCGAGCGGTACCTGGACTACCTGGACGGCATCGTGGAGGCCGCCCGCCGCATCGAGCACATCACCGCCGCCGTGAAGGAGTACAGCGCCATCCGCCTTGGCAGGCTCACCCCCACCGCAGGCGCGGACCTGCTGGACAAGGCCCGGACAGCCGCCGAGGCCCTGGCCCAAGCCATGAACAAGCAGGTGGAATGGACCGTGGAGGACGACGGTTCCGTGGTGCAGGCCGACGCCGGGCTGCTGGCCTTGGCGTTGCGCGAAGTGGCCATCAACGCCGTGGAGGCCCTGGACAAGGACGAGGGGCAGATCGTCATGAGCTCACGGCGCGAGGAGGAGTGGCTGGTGTTCACCGTGCAGGACAACGGGCGCGGCATCACCCCGGAGGATATGCTCTTCGTGCTGGACCCCTTCCACAGCACCAAGCCCGTGGGCGTGGGCATGGGCCTGACCAAGGCCCAGCGGATATTGCAGGAGCACGGCGGCTCCATCAGCGTGGAGAGCGAGCCGGGCAAGGGGACCACGGTGCGCATGCGCATGCGCACGGACTTGAGGGAGCTGCCCCTGCCCTCCGGGGAGCCGGTGGCTATCTGAGCGGGGACCGGGTACGGTGCGAAGCGGAAAGGGATTCCAAAGGGAGGAACTCCCTTTGGCCGCCGGAGGCCTCTTCCGCCTATCCAATCCATCAACAAAAAGGCGCGGCCCGGGCAACCCCGGACCGCGCCTTTTGTCGGCGTTCAAGCCCCCTGCGGGGCTATTCCTTGATGATGGTCTTGCTGGGCACCGAGTCCTTGCCGAGGAACTGCACCAGCTCCGGGTCGCTCATCATCATGGAGAGCGACTCGGAGAGCACCTCGTTGACCAGACGCGCGTTGGCGTTCTCGTCCGGGGCCATCATCAGCTCGCGCTCCTGGCTCACGGGGAAGTTGCCCTCCCAGGTGCCGGGGCCGTTGGTGGCCCGCACGGCCAGCACGCACTTGGTGGTCACCTTGCGGGTCACGGTCAGGGCCTGGGCGTTGTAGGTGAGCTCCCGGATGGTCACGGTCAGGCTGCGGGCCGCGCCGTCCTTGTAGGGGGCGGGCTCGAAGCCCAGGGATGTGAGCATCCTGCCCAGGGGCTGCCCCACGGACTGGGCCAGGTCGCCTTCCACGGTGATGGGCGCGCCATGGGAGCCGTCGGTGTTGCGGTAGCCCACCACCCTGTCGGCGCGGGCGTCCACCACGCGCAGGGCCACTGCCTTGCCCTTGCCCACGTTGCCGCTGGGGGCCTTGATCTCGGGCTTGAGGTTCACGCTCTGGGCGGGAACGCCCGAACAGGAGGCCAAAAGCCCGGCGCAGAGGAGCGCGAGCAGAAAAGTCGCGAAACGTTTCATTGTTCTTCCTCCTTCTTCAGGGCGGCGCTCAACCGCCACATCTCTTCAACGAGTTTTTCAAGCCCGGCTCCCTCCTTGGCGGAGATGAAGCGCAGGTCCAGCCCTCTGTCGCGGGCGGCCTGGCGCAGCTCCTCCAGCCGTTCGGGGCCGAGCAGGTCAACCTTGTTCACGGCGCGCAGCTGCGGGCGCTTGGCCAGCTCCGGGTCGAAGCGGACCAGCTCGTCGTCCACCAGGGAGAACCCGGCGAAGGGGTCGTCGGCCTGGGTCTCCTCGGCGGAGAGCAGGTGCACCAGCAGCCTCGTGCGCGAGACGTGCTTGAGGAAGTCGTGCCCCAGGCCCTGCCCGGTGTGCGCGCCCTCGATCAGCCCCGGGATGTCCGCCGCCACGAGCTGCATGCCGTCCTCGCCCTGGATGACCCCCAGGTTGGGGGTCAGGGTGGTGAACGGGTAGTTGGCGATCTTGGGCTTGGCCGCCGAGATCGCCGAAATCAGAGTGGACTTGCCCGCATTGGGCAGCCCGATGATGCCCACCTCGGCCAGCAGGCGCAGCTCCAGGCGCAGGCGCTTCTCCTCCCCGGGCTCGCCGGGCTGGGCGAAGCGCGGGGCGCGGTTGGTGGATGTCTTGAAGTGCATGTTGCCCTTGCCGCCGCGCCCGCCCTTGGCGGCCACCCACTCCTGCCCGATGTCGGTCAGGTCGGCGGCCAGGTGCTCGCCCTCCTCGGTGATCTCATAGATCAGGGTGCCCTGGGGCACCTCCACCACCTGGTCGTCCGCGTTCTTGCCGTTGCACTGGCTGCCCAGGCCCATCTGGCCGTTGCGGGCCTCGTAGCGGCGCTTGAGGCGCAGGTCGTAAAGGGTGAGCAGGCTGGGGGAGACGCGGAAGATCACGTCGCCGCCCTTGCCTCCGTCGCCCCCGTTGGGGCCGCCGAAGGCAATGAATTTCTCGCGCCGGAAGGCCACGCAGCCGCGGCCGCCGTTGCCTGATTTGACGGTGATGACCGCCTCGTCAACGAATCGCATGTTCTTGTCACCTCGCTGGGGCAGCGGGCCATACGGCCTGCGGCGTCCCGGCGTCAAGCATTTGTGGGCGTTTTGCCCGTCCGGGTTACACTCCGCGGCGCGAAAATGGCGCGGGCGGGCGCGAACTCATGCCCCCTCTAAGCCTCGCGGGGCCGCAAGTCAAACAGGACGCCCCGGATATCCCCACCCGTGGACGCGGGCGCGGGCCTTGGGTATATGCCTTGCCGGTCCGCGCGCCGCGCGCCGGGCCGGAGCAAGACTGGAGACGCGAAATGAAGAGACGCCTCGATTTCATCAAGGACATCTGGCGCATCGCCCGCCCCTACTGGTTCTCGGAGGACCGCTGGGCCGGGCGCGGCCTGCTGGCAGTCATCGTGGCCATGAGCCTGACCCTGGTGTTCATCACCGTGCTGCTCAACAAGTGGAACAACGCCTTCTACGACACCCTCCAGAACCGCGACCTGGACGGCTTCTACCACCAGTTGGGCATCTTCGCCGCCCTGGCGGCCGCCTACATCGTGGTGGCGGTGTACCAGCTCTACCTGAACCAGATGCTCCAGATCCGCTGGCGGCGCTGGCTCACGGACGCCTTCCTCACGCGCTGGCTGGAGGGCAAGGTCTACTACACCGTGCAGATGCGCGGCGGCGCCACCGACAACCCGGACCAGCGCATCGCCGACGACATCCACAGCTTCGTGAACCAGACCCTGGCGCTCACCCTGGGCCTGCTTGAGTCAGTGGTCACGCTGGTCAGCTTCGTGGGCATACTCTGGGGCCTCTCGGGCGACTTCAGCCTGAACCTGGCCGGCGGCGACTGGGTGATCCCGGGCTACATGGTCTGGGTGGCGCTGGGCTACGCGATCCTGGGCACCTGGCTGACCAAGCGCGTGGGCAAGCCGCTCATCGCCCTCAACTACAACCAGCAGCGCTACGAGGCGGATTTCCGCTTCAGCCTGGTGCGTCTGCGCGAGAACGTGGAGGGCGTGGCCCTCTACCGGGGCGAACAGGGCGAGGCCGCCATCTTCCGCAGCCGCTTCGGGCGCGTGGTGGAGAACTGGTGGGCCATCATGAAGCGGCGCAAGATGCTCAGCTGGCTGACCAACGGCTACGCCCAGGTGGCGGTGATCTTCCCGTTCATGGCCGCCGCGCCGCGCTATTTCTCCGGGGCCATCCAGCTGGGCGGGCTCATGCAGACAGCCTCGGCCTTCGGAAGGGTCCAGGGGGCCTTGAGCTGGTTCGTGGACGCCTACACGGAGCTGGCCTCCTGGAAGGCCACCGTGGACCGCCTGACCACCTTCGGCCAGGCCATGGAGCAGGCCCGGGCGGACATGGCGGCCCCGGGCGCGCTGAAGCCCGCGCAAGGCCGCGAGGAGCTTCTGCGGGTGCGCGGCCTGGAGCTGGACCTGCCCGATGCGCAGCCCCTGCTCGCGGGCATCGACCTGACGCTCGCCCCCGGACAGACCTTGCTGGTCAGCGGCCCCAGCGGCTGCGGCAAGAGCACCCTGCTGCGTGCCATGGCCGGGCTGTGGCCCTTCGGGCGCGGCGGGATCGAGCTGCCCGCCTCGGGCCGCGCGGCCTTCCTGCCCCAGAAGCCCTACCTGCCCATGGGCACGCTGCGCGCCGTGGCCTGCTACCCGGCCGCGGAGGGCGTGGGCGACGAGGCCATCAGGGAGGCCCTGACAGCCTGCGGCCTGCCGCACCTGGCCGGGCGGCTGGACGAGGAGACCTACTGGGCACAGGAACTCTCCCCCGGCGAGCAGCAGCGCCTAGCCTTCGCCCGGCTGCTGCTCCAGGCCCCGGACTGGATCTTCATGGACGAGGCCACCTCGGCCATGGACGAACCCGGGGAGCGCGCCCTCTACGCCCTGTTGCGCCAGCGCCTGCCACGCTCGGCCGTGGTCAGCGTGGGGCACCGCAGCACCCTGGAGGCCTTCCACGGCCTGCGCCTGGCCATGAGCGCGGGCAGGCCCGGGGCCGCTACGCTGACGCCCATCGCGGCTGCGGGATGATATCTGTTGCGCATGGCGCGGCGATAGGCGAAAATACCGCTTGGCCCTCAGACTGTATGCCCTACCCGTATGCAGACCGAACCGGCCCCCAAACCGCACCCAGAGAGTGAATCATGTCCAAGAAGGTCGTTTTCATCCACGGAAGCCCGCGCAAGAAGGGCAACACCCTGGCCCTGGCCGAGGTGGCCCGCGAGGCCCTGGCCGAGTCCGGCATCGCCTCGGACGTCATCGACGCGGCGCGCCTGGAGTTCAAGTACCCGGGCTGCATCGCCTGCTACAAGTGCCAGCAGAGCCCCGAATACGGCTGCCACATCGACGACGCGCTGGCCCGGGCCGTGAAGTCCCTGCCGGAGTACGACGCGGTGGTCCTTGCCACGCCCATCTACTGGTTCAGCTACCCCGCCCAGGTGAAGATGCTCGTCGACCGCATCTTCAGCCTGGTGAAGTTCGGGCAGAACCACGAGTTCTTCAGCCCCCTCTCCGGCAAGCCCTGGGCCCTGCTGGCCACGGCCGGCGGCCAGCTGGAGAACAACCTGCTGGAGCTTGAAAAGCAGTGGCGCATCCCGGCCGGGCTGCTGGGCTGCGAGTTCGTGTCCATGCTCTTCCCCACCTGCCACTATGAGCCGGGCAAGATCGTCGAGGACCCGGCCCCCGTGGCAAGGGCCCACGCCTTCGGCCTGCGCCTGGCCGGGATGCTCTAGCCCGGTCCCCCCCGCCGGATTCAGGCCGGACCCGGGAGAGATCCCGGCCCGGCCTTTTTTCCCGCCCTTGACTTCCCCCCCGGCTTCGCCCAATACGCTGGAGCATACCACTCCCGGCACATTCAGCCCGTCGGACCGCCTCTTGTAACCAAAGGCGGCCTCACGGACGACCGGAGAATCTGGAGGCACACATGAACCACCGCACCAGAACCATCACCTTGCGTCCCTTCGCGGCCGCGCTGCCGCTGCTGGCCGTCCTTCTGCTCTGTCTCGCGCCCATGGCCCGGGCGCAGCAGGACCAGCCCCAGGGCTCCCAGCCCGCCGCCCAACCCAAGGCCCAGGGCAAGCCCAAGGGCGAACGGGGCGGCTACAACAACCCCGAAGCCGTGGAGCAGCGCATCGCGGAACTGCGGACAAAGCTCGCCATCACTCCTGCCCAGGAGGCCGCCTGGGACGACCTGGCCAAGGTCATGCGCGACAACGGGGCCAAGATGCGCGCCAGCATCGACAAATGGCGGGATCAGCGCACCTCCAGGAGCGCCGTGGAGAACCTCAAGCTCCACGCCGAGATGGCGGAGGAGCACGCCCAGGCCATGCGCGGGCTGATCCCCGTGTTCGAGAAGCTCTACAACATGCTTTCAGCTGAGCAGAAGAAGATCGCGGACGAGTCCTTCTCCCAGCGGATGGGCCGGGGCAAGAAGAAGGGTGGATGACGGAGAGAGGCCGCCAGCCTCTTTTCGCTCAACCGACGCTCCAAGGAGGGACCTATGACCAGACACGCATTCCACCGGATTCTCACGGCAGCCGCCGTCGTGGCCTCCGTGGCGCTTTGGGCGGCCATCACCGCCGCCCCCGCCCACGCGGACCGCTACTATTACCGGGGCTACGGACCGCGCTACGCTCCGCCGCCGCCACCGCCGCCCAGGGGCTATTACTATGCCCCGCCCCCCAGGGCCTACTACTACGCCCCGCCACCGGCCTACTACTACGCTCCGCCGCCGGCCTACTACTACGCCCCGCCGCCGCCACCGGTGCCGGTGCCCGGCTTCAGCATCACCATCCCCCTGCGCTGAGGGGAATCCCTGACGAAAAACCCCGGCCGCACCGAAGTGCGGCCGGGGTTTCGCGTTCCCCTCCAAGCAGGCGCGGCTATCAGGACCCGCGCTTGCGGCGCACGGTGACCGTCTCCCCGCCGATGCCCCAGTTGTCCGTGGGCACCTCCTCGATGACCACCACCGTGGTCTGCGGGTTCTTGCCCAGCACGTCGCGCAGAAGGTTGGTCACGCCCTCGATGAGCTTGGCCTTGGCCTCGGGCGAGGCCCCTTCCTGGGTGATCTTGATGTTCACGTAGGGCATTTCGCCTCCTCCTGTTGGGGTTGATTTCTCGCGGCCAGCCAGGCCCCGGCGCTGACGCAGGCCAGGACGGCGGCCAGGGCCGGGGTCATGTCCTCGCCCAGCAGCAGCGCGGCCAGGCCGCCCGAAAGCGCGGGCACCAGGGCCATCAGCGCCCCCAGGCGGGCCGGGCCGAGCCGGGCCTGGGCTCGCAGGTACAGCCACATCACCACCACGGTGGTCACCGCGCCGTGGTACAGGCCCTGCCCCGCCAGCCACAGCGGCGAAGCCGCGCCCAGGTTCTTGGGCAGAAACAGGGCGTACACAGGCAGATACAGCACCGCGGGCGCAAGCGCCAGAAACCGCGTGAGCAGCCAGGGCTCCAGGTTCCAGCGTTTGGCCAGCACGGCGTAGACCGCCCAGCTGAGCGAGCAGCCCACAAGCAGCGCGTCGCCCGCGAGATGCTCCCCGCCCGCGAACGCCTCCCTGGCCATGAGCCCCACCCCCAGGGCGATGAGCCCGTAGCCGCCCCACTGCGCCCCGGCGGGCCGTTTGCCCAGCAGCCACCAGCCGAGCAGGGCCGTCTCGAAGGGCAGGATACCCGGGAACAGCACCGCCCCGTGGGTGGCCGGGGCCAGCTTGAAGCCGCCGTACACCAGCAGGCCGTAGGCCAGCCCGCCGATGAGCGCCAGCGTCCACAGCCTCCAGGACGTCCACTCGGCCCGGCCCAGCCCCCGGCTGAACGGCGCCAGCACCAGCGACGCCGTTGCCAGGCGCAGGGCCAGCATGTCGTAGACCGTCACGGGCGACTCGCCGGTCAGGCCGAGCCGGCTCACCAGCATGAACGCCGACCAGAACCCGACCGCCGCCAGGCCGTACCACATGCCGCCTGTGCATCTCCCTTCCACCGTCCCCCCCTGCGCCGCTTGCCTTTGTTCAAGGGAAGGATTACCCGGATCAAGCATCATGTAAAACGATTTGATCTGATACGATAATTCATGAATGGTGAACAATGGAGCTGAGCGACCTTCAGGCGTTCCAGGCCGTGGCCCAGTGCGGGGGCGTGACCCAGGCGGCGCAGCGGCTGAACAAGGTGCAGTCCGGCGTATCGGCGCGCATCAAGAACCTGGAGCGCGAGCTCGGCGTGGAGCTGTTCGCCCGCCAGGGGCGCGGCATGGTCCTGACGGCCAATGGCCGCTCCCTGCTGGACTACGCGGACAAGATTCTGCTGCTGGCCCGTGAGGCCGTGGCAAGCGTCACCGGGCAGGCCCCGTCCGGGCGGTTCCGGCTGGGCGCCATGGAGAGCACCTCCGCCTCGCGCCTGCCCCAGCTGCTGGGCGCCTTCCACACCCGCTATCCCGAGGTGGCCCTGGAGCTCACCACGGGCACCTCTGCCGACCTGGCTCGCGCCGTGCGGGAGTTCGGGCTGGACGCGGCCTTCGTCAGCGAACCCGTCCACGGCGAGGGGCTGGAGAAGCGCCCGGCCTACCGTGAGGAGCTAGTGCTGGTGGCCGCCAGCACGCAGCCCGCGCTGACATCGCCCGAGCGGCTGGGGTCGCTGGCGCTGCTGGTCTTCAGCCACGGCTGCGCCTACCGCAAGCGCCTTGAGGATTGGGCCGCCAGCGGCGGCAAGGCCCCGCGCACGGTGGAGCTTGGCTCCTACCAGACCATGCTCGGCTGCGCGGCCTCCGGCATGGGCGTGGCCATCATGCCGCGCTCGGTCACTGGGCTGCTGGCTGGCACGGCGGGCGTGAGCGTGCACGAACTGCCGCCGGAAATATCCCGGGTGCGGACCTCGCTGGTGTGGCGCAAGGGCGACCGGACAGGCGCGGTCAGGGCGCTGGCCGCCATGCTGGACGAGCAGGAGGATTGCACACCGTTGGCCGGAATTCCTGTTTCCTCCATTGACTAACCACCCGTTGTGTGCGTTACGCAAAGGCTGCCGACACCATCATCCTTTGTTTGTCCCCCTGCTTTGTGCGTAGTTGTCCCAGGCTCACAGTCGTACCTTAGAAACGTAGCGACAAGGAGCAGACACCATGCGGCGCAAACTCTCCCTCTGTGCGATTTTCATGTTTTTAATGTTCTCGGCCTCTTCCGCGTTTTCCCAGGCCGAATTCTACGTGGCGACGGCCATCCCTCCGGGCGTCGGGACCAAGATCAAGAGCCTGCCCTACACCATCAGCAGCCCAGGCCTGTACTACCTCGGCTCAAACCTTGCGTTCCCGAGCGGAATGTACGCAGTCAATATTCAATCGGACGGCGTCACCCTCGACCTCATGGGCTTTGAAATCTCAGGCAACAGCCAGTCGATTGGCATCTACGCCAATGGAAACAACATCACCATAAGGAACGGCACAATACGTGCCCACAGCGTGGGGATCACCACATACCAAGGCAAAAAAAACCTCCGCGTCAGCAACGTGAGATGTGCACAAAACTGGACAGGCCTAGACTTGAGCGCCTGTGAAAGCGTTCAGGTGACATCATGTGACTCATCGGAAAACACCCTGTACGGTCTTGCAATGAGCTCAGGCCTTGTCTCTGGATGCACATTCAACCACAACGCCTGCGGCGTTTTTGCGCTCGGGGCGGCCAACCTTCTGGGCAACACCACGACTAACAACACGGGATATGGAGTTGAAATCAACACGGACGCCAATGTCCTGATCGACAGGCACCTGGCGTACAACAACGCTTTCACCAATTTCGCCACCCACACTTCCGGCGCGATAACCTGGGGCTTGAACGCCGGGCGTTGAGGCCAGGGCTCAGGCCGCTTCTGATGCTGCGCTCCGGGGCAAGGCGGCGGCCACGCAACCCGCCTCGATACACCCGCCCGCAGCACAGTGGCTCAGCGCCGCTCCAGCTTCCCGGCCACCAGAACCACAAAAGGCCCCGGATCGCTCCGGGGCCTTCGTCCTTTCATTTCGGGCCGATCTCCCTACTCCTCTTTCGCCCTCTTGGCCTTGTACTCGGCCACCACCTTCTCGGTCACCGGGGGCGGTGCGTCCTCGTAGTGGTCGAAGGCCATGGTGAAGGCCCCCTGGCCGCCGGTCATGGAGCCCAGGGCCTTGGCGTACTCCTGCATCTCGCTCATGGGCACGTGGGCCTGCACCTCGGTGACGCCCGCGGTGGAGTCGGAGCCCAGCACCTTGCCCCGGCGGCTGGAGAGGTCGCCGATGACGTCGCCCATGAACTCGTCCGGAATGGAAACGCTCACCAGGGCGATGGGCTCCAGCAGCACCATCTTCATCTTCTCGCAGGCGGCCTTGAAGGCCAGGGAACCCGCGATCTTGAAGGCCATTTCCGAGGAGTCCACCGTGTGGAAGGAGCCGTCGAACAGCTCCACCTTGAAGTCCACCACGGGGAAGCCCGCAAGCACGCCGCGATGCGCGGCCTCCTGCACGCCCTTGTCCACCGCGGGGATGTACTGCCGGGGGATGGAGCCGCCCACGATGGCGTCCACGAACTCGTACCCCGCGCCGCGCGCGCCGCCTTCCATCCTGATCCAGCAGTCGCCGAACTGGCCGCGCCCGCCGGTCTGCTTCTTGTGGCGGCCCTGCACCTCGGCCTTGCCCTTGAGGGTCTCGCGGTAGGGGATGGTGGGGGCCTTGAGCACCGGGTTGGCCTTGTAGCGGCGCTTGGCGCGCTCCACGGCGTTCTCCACGTGGGACTGGCCCATGCCCGAGAGCAGCATGTCGCCGGTTTCCTCGTTGCGGGTCAGGCGCAGGGTGACGTCCTCGTCCAGGAGCTTGGACATGGCCTGGTAGACCTTGTCCTCGTCGCCCTTCTCGGCCGGGGCCAGCGCGTAGGAGATCATGGGCTCGGGCAGCTTGGGCCTGAGCATGGCGAAGGCGTGCTTCTCCTCGCAGAGGGTGTCGCCGGTCTTGGTCTCCTTGAGCTTGGCCACGGCGATGATGCCGCCGGGGCCTACGGGCTCCTTGCAGGGCTGGGTGTCCTTGCCGAGCATGAAGAGCATGGAGCTGAAGCGCTCCTTGGCGGAGGAGCGGACGTTGAGCAGGCTGGCCTCCGGGGTGACGGTGCCGGTGAGCACGCGCATGATGGAGAGCTGGCCCGCGAACTGGTCGAACAGGGTCTTGAACACGAAGCAGGCCGGAGGCGCATCCGGCGAGACGGGGTGCAGCGAGCCGTCCTCGGCCTCCACCATCTTCTGGCCCACGGGAACGTCCAGGGGGGAGGGGAAGAACAGCTGCGCGGCCTGCAGAATACGCTGGCCGCCCATGCACTTGAGGCCCGAGGCGACCATCACGGGATACAGCTCGGAGCAGACCACGGCCTTGCGGGTGGCCGCAACCAGGTCGTCCAGGGAGACGCTGGAGGGGTCCTCCAGGTAGCGTTCCATGAGGGTCTCGTCGCAGACGGCGATCTCCTCCATCATGGATTCGCGCAGCCCGTCCACTTCGTCCTGCATGTCGGCGGGGACGGCGATCTCGCTCATCTTGCCGCTGGAGTCGAAGGCGTAGCCCTTGTTCTCCACGATGTTCACCACGCCGGCGAAGGTGTCGGCCTTGCCGATGGGGATGTTCTGCAGGAAGGGCTTCACGCCGAGCTGGTTGCGGATGCCGTTCAAGGCCATGTCGTAGTCGGCGCGGTCGCGGTCCATCTTGGTGATGAGGAATATTGTGGGCAGGCGGAACTTGGAGACCTCCTGCCAGAGCTTCTTGGTCAGCGGCTTCACGCCGTCCACGGCGTCCACCACGAAGATGACGGCGTCCACGCTGGCCAGGATGTAGCCCAGGTCGCCGTTGAAGGAGAGGTCGCCCGGGGTGTCGACGAGGAAGTGCCGGTTCTTGTTCCACTGGAACGTGGCGAAGCCGGGCTGGACGGAGCCGCGCCGTTTGATCTCCTCGGGCTCCGTGTCGAGCACGGTGGTGCCGTCCTCGATCTTGCCCAGCTTCGGCGTCGCTCCCGCGACGTACAGAAGCATTTCGGCCACGGAGGTTTTGCCGCACCCTCCGTGGCCGACCAAAGCGTAGGTCCGCTGGTTTTTCAGAACGTCAAGCATGCCAGTCTCCCGTGGTTTCCTTAGAGGTTGCGCCTCGGAGCCTTCGTCTGCCTTCCGCTTCCGCCCAGTGCCTGCGCGGCCCGGGCGGTTGGTTTCCAACTCTTTGCTTCTCTTGTAACGATATCGCAACCTTCGCGCAACCGCCCCTGGAGGCAAAATGCGCCGGCCAGCCATTTTCACGCCTTTTTCCGAGGCTGCGCCGCTGTTTGCTTCGCGGAGCGGATGCTGTATGCTCCAAAGCTCGTACGCAACCCCAACGCGAGGTCACTATGCGCACGCTCCTCATCCTGGCCGCCAGCCTCCTGCTCTCGGCCTGCTCCATGCTCGGCATGGGCGAGCCCGCGAAGCAACTCGAGGTCATCGAGGCGGGCATCTTCAAGAACGGCGCGCTGCTGCGCGCAACCAACGCAATCCCCGTCGAGATGGGCACCAGCTTCGGCTACCGTTTCCGAATCGCCGATCCCAAGGCCCAGGCCATGAAGGCCAAGATAGTCACCCTGACCCCCGGCCTGCTCGACCCCTCGAAGCCCAAGCCGCAGCTGGAGTACGTCACCGAGGCATCCATCCAGCCCGGCCAGAGCTACGACGTGTTCTTCACCTTCTCCCAGCCGTGGGAGTTGGCCCCCGGCCACTGGGAGCTGCGCGTGGAGACGGAGAAAGGCGAAGTCCTCACCCAGACGTTCGAAGTCTACAAACCTGCGATGTGACTATGAACACCAATTCCGACATCGTGGTGCTCGACGGCGCCACCCTCAACCCCGGCGACAACCCCTGGGACGCCGTGGCCGCGCTGGGCCCGCTCACCGTGCACGACCGCACCCCCGCCGAACTGACCGTGGAGCGCGCCCAGGGCGCACCCGTGGTGCTGACCAACAAGACCCGCCTGGGCGCCGACGTGATCGACGCCCTGCCGGACCTGCGCTACATCGGCGTGCTGGCCACCGGCTACGACGTGGTGGACCTGGCCGCGGCCGGAGCCAGAGGAATCCCGGTGTGCAACGTGCCCGGCTACGGCACCGAGTCCGTGGCGCAGTTCGTGGTGGCCCAGATGTTGGCCATGTGCCGCCGCGTGGAGCTGCACGACAGGCAGGTGCGAGGCGGCGAGTGGAACCGCTGCGGCGAGTTCACCTTCTGGAGCACCCCGCAGGTGGAGCTGGCCGGGCTGACGCTCGGCGTGGTGGGCTTCGGCGGCATCGGGCGGCGCGTGGCCGAACTGGGCCTGGCCCTGGGCATGCGCGTGCTTGCCCACGCCCCAAGGCCCAAGGCCCCCATCGAGTCGCCCCTGTTCGGCTTCATCGGGCTTGAGGAGCTGTTCGAGTATTCCGACGTGGTCACGCTGCACTGCCCGCTCACCGCCGAGAACGACGCCTTCGTCAACGCCGCGCTGCTCGGGCGCATGCGCCCCGGCAGCTACCTGGTGAACACAGCGCGCGGCCGCCTGGTCAACGAGGCGGACCTGGCCCAGGCCCTGCATTCCGGCCGCCTGGCCGGGGCCGCGCTGGACGTGCTGGCCGTGGAGCCGCCCGACCCGGCCAACCCGCTGCTCGCCGCGCCCAACTGCCTGATCACCCCGCACATGGCCTGGGCCTCGCTCACGGCCCGCAAGCGCCTGATGGCCATCGCGGCGGAGAACGTGCGCATGTTCATCGACGGCGCGCCGCAGAACGTGGTGAACAGGAGGTTCCTGTAGCCGCCTGGGCCTCACGCCCCCTATTCCTTCGCCAATGATAAAGCGCCGGTGCGGACGACCCCGCACCGGCGCTTCCTATTCCGCAATCACTCGGCGGCGCTAGACTTTCTTGTTGAACATGTCGCCCTTGAGGGCGAAGCCGCCTTCCAGCACCTTGGTCTGGAAGTCGTAGTCGGCGTTCTTCTTGGAGGAATCGAACGGATCGGTGTTCATGTAGTCCAGGGTCTTCTTGACCACCTGGGCCCCGAACAGTTGCTTGGACGCCGCGACGCTCAGGCCCGTGGTTCCGGACACGCCGCCGCTGCCGATATCATCCGCCATGCGCCTCACCCCCTCAACGCGGCCGAAACGTGCCGTGTCGGCAATCTTATCGGCAGTTCAGGGGCCGGACTTAACCTATGGGGCGAAAAATACCGCCGGAAGCGCAAACTGCGCAACCGGCGGTGTGATCACGGTGACATAACCCGGCAGGGACAACGCCCGCCAGGTCAGGGGAAATGCTATTTCACGGCGTCCACAGGGTACTTCGCGCCCTTCCAGGCGTAGATGCCGCCGGGGAAGCGCACCACGTTGGCGTAGCCCAGCTTCTTGGCCCACAGGGCGCCGTTGTGGCTGCGCGAGCATTTGACGAAGCCGCAGTAGAACACGATGAGTTTGTTCTTGTCCGGGCCGAGCAGGGCCTCGAAGTCCTTCTCGGACTTGCCGCCGGTCTTGGAGGCGTCCCACTGGGGCATGGGCTCGATGGGGAACTCGAAGGACACGGCCTGGGGCACGTGCTCCTTCTTGTAGCTGGCCTCATAGGGCATGGTGTCCACCACCAGCATGGGCTTGCCCTCATCCATGGCCTTCTTGAGCTCTTCGCCGCTCATGACCGGATACCCGCCCGCCACGACCTCGCGCACGAGCTTCACGCTCACGGCGTCCTTGTCCACTTCCTCCTCGAACATGTCCTTGGCCAAGGCGGTCAGGGCCCCGCCCAGGATCAGGCCGCACAGGGCCAGCATGGCGGCGGCGTTGCGAAAACGCATGATGTCCTCCCGATTAGGTTGTTGTCCGGTCCAGAGTCTTAGCGCCCATGCGCCCGCTCAAGAACAGGAAGCCCACGCCCGCGAGCATGGCGGCGTCGCGCCAGAGGGCGCGCCTGATGGAGCCGAAGGCCTCGTACTGCACGTCCGAGGGGCCGTAGCAGCCGCAGTCCACGTCCAGGCCCATGTGCAGCGCGTAGAGCAGCACGGCCACGAAACAGCACAGCAGTATCGTGGTGAGCTCGAGCCCCCCGCGCCTGCCCAGGGCCAGCAGCACGGCGGCCACCACCTCCAGGGCGGGCAACGCCACGGAGAGCGCGCGCACCAGCGCGTCCGGCAGCAGCCCGAAAGCCTCCACCGTGACGGCGAACACCGCGGGATTGAGCAGCTTGACCACACCGGCGGCGAAGAACGCCGCCGCCAGGGCCAGCCGGACCAGCAACCGCAAGACCATGCCCACGCTCCCGAACGCGTTTGTTCAATGAGCGTTATTGGTACCCGTAAAGCCGGGAGGGAGGCCAATCGTTTGTCGGGATGCCTGTCTATGCGTTGCATAGAAAAGGTCAATGGAGGCTGGCAGGTAGGACGGCGATTCAGGACTGCAACATCACGAAGCAGCCCTCCAGCATGAGCAGACACACCACCGTTGAATAGCCCACAAGGCAACCTCGCACCACTGCCGCGCTGGCCAGGGGCAAGGCCACCCGCACAGAAGGCGAAGAAAACATGCACTGCACAACCATGATGCAACAGACGCCGAGAAACATGTAGACCATCACTGCGCTCCGGGATCAGAGTTCAAGCATCGTTGTTTGTGTGACGCCTGGACCGCCCTTCAGGTTACGGCCCGCATTACATCGCATGCCCAGGCGCGTCACAAACATGCCTTACTCGGGCCGCTCCGCCCCTGATGTTGCCAGAATTGCCGTCTGCTGATAGCCTATGAGCAGAATAAAATTGAGGTTCCCATGCCCCCGAAAACCAAAGGACGCTCCACCTGGCTCGGCGCCAGCACCGCACAGGCCCGCGACACCGGCATGGCCCTGGTGCTCATCTGCCTGCTCGTGGCCTGGCTGGGCGACAAGAAACCCTTCCTGGCCGCAGGCGTCCTCCTGCTCATCCTGAACATGACCTGGCCCGCGGCCTTCAAGCCCGCCGCGAAAGTCTGGTTCGGCTTCTCGCACCTGCTGGGCACGGTGATGAGCAAGCTCCTGCTCGGGGCGGTTTTCTACCTCGTGCTCACCCCCATGGGGCTGCTGCGCCGCCTCATGGGCAAGGACCCCATGCAGGCCCGCAAATGGAAGCAGGACGAGACCAGCGTTTTCCGCGTGCGGGACCACCTGTTCACCAGCAAGGACATCGAAACTCCATACTAGGCGGATTATCATGAGCTTCTTAGGCGATCTCTGGGGCTTCCTGAGGGTCAGGAAGAAATTCTGGCTGCTGCCCGTGATCCTGGTGCTGCTGCTTTTCGGCGCGCTCATCGTGCTCACCAGCGGGTCGGCCATAGCGCCCTTCATCTACACGCTGTTCTAGGCCGCGCCGCGCCCCCGGGCGCTCGCCAACAGTCAACCAGCGCCGGGCGGCGCAGTCCCGACCGCCCGGCGCATTGCCCACTCCAGGACCTGACATGCCAGAGGCCATCCTCGGGATTTCCGCCTACTACCACGACTCCGCCGCCGCCCTCATCATGGACGGGGCCATCGTGGCCGCAGCCCATGAAGAGCGCTTCACCCGCGTCAAGCACGACGCCTCCTTCCCCACCAACGCCGCGGCCTACTGCCTGGCCGAGGCGGGGCTCTCCCTGCGGGACCTGGAGGCCGTGGCCTTCTACGACAAGCCCTTCCTGAAGTTCGAACGCCTCCTGGAAACCTACCACGGCTACGCCCCCTCGGGCATGGTCAGCTTCCTCTCCGCCATGCCGGTGTGGATCAAGGAGAAGCTGTTCATGAGCCGGATGCTCACCCAGGAGTTCGCCAAGCTGGGGCCCGGCAAGCCCAGGGTTCTGTTCCCGGAGCATCACCTCTCCCACGCGGCCAGCGCCTTCTTCCCCTCGCCCTTCGAGGAGGCCGCCATCCTGACCATCGACGGCGTTGGCGAGTGGACCACCACGGCCATCGGCCACGGCAAGGGCAAGGACATCACCTTCCTGCGCGAGCTTGACTTCCCCCACTCGCTGGGCCTGCTCTACTCCGCCTTCACCTACTTCTGCGGCTTCAAGGTGAACTCCGGGGAATACAAGCTCATGGGCCTGGCCCCCTACGGCAACCCCGACGGCGAGCGCGTGCGCGAGTACGTGCGCGTCATCCTGGACAACCTGGTGGATCTGCGCCCCGACGGCTCGCTGCTTTTGAACATGGAGCACTTCGGCTTCGCCACGGGCCTGAAGATGTGCCGCGACGAGTCCTGGGAGCGCCTGTTCGGCCTGCCCAGGCGTGCCGCCGAGACCGAGCTGACCCAGGACTACATGGACCTCGCCCTGGCCATCCAGCAGGTCACCGAGGAGGGCGTGCTGCGCCTGGCCCGCACCGCCAGGGAGATCACCGGCTGCCGCAACCTGGTCATGGCCGGCGGCGTCTCGCTCAACTGCGTGGCCAACGGCAAGCTGCTGCGCGAAGGGACTTTCGACGACGTCTGGATCCAGCCCGCCTCGGGCGACGCGGGCGGCGCGCTCGGCGCGGCGCTCACCGCCTGGCACGTCTGGAAGGGCGCGGAGCGCACCCCCTCGAAGCGCGACGCCATGGCGGGCTCCTACCTGGGGCCTGAGTTCTCCTTCCCGGACGTGCGCCGTGTTGCCGCCCGGCACCACGCTCCCTACACCCACTTCTCCGACTACGACGGGCTCTGCGAGAAGGTCTGCGGGCTGCTGGCCAACGGCGACGTGGTGGGCTGGTTCCAGGGCCGCATGGAGTACGGCCCGCGCGCCCTGGGCAACCGCACCATCCTGGGCGACCCGCGCAACCCCGAGATGCAAAAGAAGCTCAACCTGAAGATCAAGTACCGCGAAGGGTTCCGGCCCTTCGCCCCCTCCGTCATGGAGGAGGCCATAGGCGACTATTTCGAGATCGACCGCCCCTCGCCCTACATGCTCCTTGTCGCCCCGGTGCGCCCTGAACACCGCAAGCCCCTGCCCGAAGGCTACAACGAGCTCGGCATGTGGGACAGGCTCTATGTGCCCCGCTCCGACGTGCCCGCCATCACCCACGTGGACTTCTCCGCGCGTATCCAGAGCGTCAACAGGGATGTGAACCCGCGCTACTGGCGGCTGCTGGACACCTTCCGCCGCACCCAGGGCTGCCCGGTGCTGGTGAACACCAGCTTCAACGTGCGCGGCGAGCCCATCGTCTGCACCCCCGAGGACGCCTACCGCTGCTTCATGCGCACGGAGATGGACCACCTCGTCCTGGGCGACTGCCTGTTCAGCAAGGCCGACCAGCCCCCGCTGCCCGACGACGCGGACTGGATGACCGAATACGAGTTGGATTGACGGGCATGTTTCGTGCATGGCTGACGGCATGAAACACGCCCTCGCCACCCTGCTGCTGCTGGCCGCCCTTCTCCCCGAGCCCAAGGCCATCGCCATGGACCAGGAAATGGTTCTGCGTTGCGTGCTTGGCGAAGCCCTGGCCGCGCTGACCTGCAAGAATGTCAGCGAGTTCCGCTTCGTGGGCAGGCGTGACGACGTGTACGTCTTCAACACCCACTACGCCGCAAAATTCACCGAGTTCTACTGTCAGGTCTTCGACAAGGACGTGGTGGTCACCAGCAAGGCATGGCAGGGCAACATGGCCTCCCTGCGCCTGAATTTCGACGCCCAGCCCGGCTGCATCATCGCCACCGTGGACGCCCCCTGGGGCGAGTGCCGCGCGCCCAAGAGCGTGCAGTGCTGCGGGACACAGTAAGAGAAGAGGCTGGAAGAGGTTTCAGGATGCCTCCGGCGGCCAAAGGGCCTTCGGCCCTCTGGACTCCCTTATAGCTTCGCGGAGTTCGAAGCCCCCGCTTTCACCTCCGAGAACGCCAGGCAATCATGGGCATGGCCTGCTCAACCCACCCCTAGGTCACCTACAGCTTCGCATTCCCCTTGCCCCTGCTTTTCCAGCTCGTCGCCGTGGACGACATCGTCTCCCCTGCTGGGGCGTGGGCGGCGGCGCACCCCGACATTCTTCCGATATATCGGGGT
>NZ_JAKZKW010000019.1 GCF_022808695.1 Fundidesulfovibrio soli | reverse complement strand
CCTCCCTTTGGAATCCCAAATAGTTGGAACGGGCCTTCGCGCGCGTGCCTTCCCGGCCGCGGGCGGAGGCCCGCCGCATTTGCGGGCCTGGAAAAGGCATCCAGGAGGGGGCGGGGCGCCCTTAGGCTGGCGGACAGGGGGCGGGCGGGTTCAGATGAAGCGCTCCAGCGTGAGGCCGAGCTCCCCCGGGTCCAGGCAGGCCTCGATGTCCAGGCCGCCCTGGGCGCTCTTGGGGGTGTTCGAGAGGTCCACCAGCTTGGGGAGCACGGGCTGGAGCCGCCGCGAGAAATTGACCTTCACCACCGGGCGCGCGGGGGACTCCGGCCTCGCCTCCACCACCAGGCCGTGTGTCTGGTCCGTGAGCCGCACGAAGGTCCCGGGCGGGTACACGCCGAAGCACTCCACGAATTTCTCCAGCATGCCCGGGGGGAAGGTCTCGTTGCGCCAGCAGAACATGGCCTTGAGCGCGTCGTGCGGTGTGGAGGCAAGCTTGTAGGAACGGCGGCTGGTCAGGGCGTCGAAGATATCCACGATGGAGATGATGGGCGAGAAGCGGTCGCGTCCCTCCTGGCCCACCTGCAGGGGGTAGCCCGTGCCGTCGTAGCGTTCGTGGTGGTGCAGGATGCCCAGCAGGATCTCCTTGTCGGTGCCCGGGTGGCCGCGCATGAGCTCGAAGCCCAGGCGGCTGTGATCCTTCATCACCGTGAACTCCCTGTCCGAGAGGCGGCCAGGCTTGTTGAGTATCTCCACGGGCACGCGGAACTTGCCCACGTCGTGATAGAGCCCGGCGAAAGCCAGGCGGCGCAGGTCGTCCCCCTCCATGCCCAGGTGCTTGGCGAAGATGATGGAGAGCAGCGAGACGTTGAGGCTGTGGCGGAAGGTGTAGTCGTCGAAGTGGCGCAGCTTGGCCAGCAGGGTCATGTGGGCCGGGTTCTCGTCCACGCCCGCCATGAGCTGGTCCACGGCGTTGTAGGAATTGGAGAAATCCACCTCGCAGCCCCGGCGCACCTTGTCCATCACGTCCAGCACGTGCAGCAGGCAGTGCTCGTAGGTCCTGCGGGGCATTTCGGTGTCCGGGGGCTTGTTTCCACGGCGCTGCTCCCCGGCGGTCGAGGGCGGGCGGCCGCCGAGTGCCTTGGAGTCGTCGATGGTGACGCTCGCGACGCCCTCGCGGGCCAGCTCCTCGATCTTCTCGGGGGAGTGGATGAATTCCCTCAGGGTGCGCCTGGGGTTATGAAAGGAACCGTCGCCGTAGCACTCTACATACATGCCTACGGCCAACCGGCTTAAGGGGATTACCTTGAGCATGGCTTTGAGCCCGGTACGGCTGTGGGCAGGAAATAATTCCTAACATATTCGCCTTCCGAAGAGAATAGGCAAAAGGCCCTGCCGGGCGCATAAAATCCGGGGCTTTACGGTGCGCGCGGGGGCGGCGGCCCGTTGCCATGGCCAGGCAGGCCGCGTCGCTCAGGAAGCCGCACCCGATGCGCATTGTACATGCGCGTCGGGTTCGGCTTTTGCTGGCGTGTTGGCGGCGAGCTCATCGGGCGGCTGCGGTATCGGCTTTCACATCAGGCTGCTAGCAGGCGCACTTGTAAAGGTCCCAGGTCTGGACGAAGGCCCTGTCGAAGGAGCGCTGCTCCATGGCGGCCCTGGCGGCGCGGCTCATGCGGGCGAGGCGCGCCTCGTCCGCCACGAGGGCGTCCACGGCCTTGGCCAGGGATTCGGCGTTGACCTCCTCCACAACCAGCCCGGTGACGCCCGGCTCCATGTTCTCCCTGGGGCCGCCGAGCGGGGTGACGATCACGGGCAGGCCCGAGGACTGGGCCTCCAGCACCACGTTGCCGAAGGTGTCCGTGGTGCTGGGGAACACGAACAGGTCGCTGGAGGCGTAGACACCGGCCAGCTCCTCCCCCTGGATGTAGCCGGTGAACACGGCCCCGCGCCCTTTGAGCTTGCGCTTCATGTCCCCGGTGTAGGGGCCGTCGCCCACGATGACCAGGTTCAGGTCCGGGTGCCGGGCGGAGAGTTCGAGATAGGCGTCGGCCAGCAGGTGCAGGTTCTTCTCCTGCGAGACGCGGCCCACGTAGAGCAGGGTGGTGCCGCCCTCCAGGCCGTAGCGCTTGAGCGCGCCGTTGCGCTTGGCAGGGGTGAAGCGCTCGATGTCCACCCCGCGGGTGAAGAGGGTGATCTTCTCGGGGGCGATGCCCTTGGCGGCCAACTCCTCGCCGGTGGCCTTGGACGGGACGAACACCTTGTCCATCTGGTTGTAGTACCAGATCATGTATTTCCACATCAGCTCCTCCATGGCGTCGTCCCCCGTGAGCACCTTGGCGTACTGGGGGAAGGCGGTGTGGTAGGTGCCGTAGATGGGCAGCTTGAGGATGCGGGATATGCCCAGCGCCGCCAGGCCGATGGGCCCGGGCGTGGCCGAGTGCAGGTGGGTGAAGCCCTGCTCGTAGGCGTGCTCCAGCATCTCCAGGAAGGGCGGGTAGTGGAAGGTCTGGCCCGGATACTCGGGCAACTCCCAGCTGCCGATGGGCTGGAACTGCTTCACCCCGTGGAACTGCTCCCGGTCCCGCCCGCCGCAGGTGATGACCATGAGCTCCTTGCCGTGCTTGAGCGCCATGTTCACCTGCATCTTGAGGGTCAGGGCCACGCCGTTGACGTCGTGGAAGGTGTCGGTGAAGTGGCCGACCTTCACGGTCTTTTCCTGTTCTCCGCCGCTCAAGCTGGCCTTGGCCTCGCGGCAGAGGGCGCGGTCCTTGGTGAAGACGGTGTAGGCCACGAAGTAGGGGGCCAGCATGGTGTAAAGCGCCCCGGCCGAGCCCAGGCAGTTGAAGATGTCGAAGACGTTGGCCCCGGAGATCTGGTTGAGCATGCGGTCGCCGAAACCGGCCAGCACCGTGTTGGAGGCCCGGGTGACGAAGCGGAACCACTCCTCCTCGGGGGGCAGGGCCTCGGCCACGCCGCCCTTGGCCATGGAGTAGAGGCGAGGGTCGGTGTGGATGAGCTTCTCGGCCTCGTGGCGCATGAGGTCCGGCAGGGAGTCGGAGGCGGGCTTGCGCCCGCGCAGCTTCATGCCCGACCACAGGGCCTGGAGCCGGAAGACCATGCCGGGCTTGCGCGGCGCGTCCCCGGAGAGGAAGCGGTCCATGAAGGTCAGGAACACGTCCTTGTCCACGTAGCGCTCCAGCCCGAACTTGGATTTATAGAACTGGTAGGCGATGGCGTAGAGGTTGTGGGCCATGGTCTTGGGCGAGGCGGCCCTGCCCGCCGGGCGGGAGAGGCCCGAGCCGATGCCGTCCAGGAAGGTGGCCAGGCTCTTGGCCCCGGGCACGTGGGTGTGCATGCTGGCGATGTTGAGTGAGCTGTGGTCGTCCGAACCTCCGGTGACGCTCTTCTTCCAGGGGGTCAGGCCGAACGGCTCCAGGCCGTGCCTGTCGGCCAGCTCCTCGATGGACTCGCGGGTCAGGGCGTTCAGGATCGAGCGCAGGATGGCGTTCTGGTAGGAGTCGCGCGTGCCGTTGAGCTCGAAGTTGGAGAACATGAGCAGCATGCGTTCGAAATGCCAGGGGGTGAGCTTGTCGTTCACGCCGAACAGAGGATGGGCGATCACGTGGGTGATGTTCTGTTCCCGCAGGTAGGGCACCAGGTCGTAGATGTTCTCGCGCAGCTTCTGGAATTCGGCGTGATGCGCCTCGGTGATGTCCAGCGCCAGGATGTGGGCCTTGCAGCCGTCCTCGGGGAAATAGCTGGTGATCTCCTCGCTGATGAAGGTGTCCGGCAGGTGGGCGATCTCCAATGCCCCGGCGATGGTGTTGTGGTCGGTGATGGTCACCATGCCCATGCCGCGCCGGCGGGCGATTTCGTAAAGGCGCGCGGGTTCGGTGAAGCTTTCGGGGCAGCCGAGTTTCTGGAGGAACCACTGCGAGGGGCGGGTGGAGTGCTTGGAGTGCACGTGGATGTCGATCTTCATGGGCGGGCTCCTGGCTTGGTGGGGAAATGAGAAATCGGCCCTGGGCGGCCGATACGGTGGAGGCGGTCGATGCGGGACTCCGCGAAGGCGGCGGGGAGGGCGGGCCTGCCGCCGTTCATCCCTGTCTCCCGGGGAAGATGTCCGTTATGAGCGCTTCCACGCCGCCTCCCTGCTTTCCGGGCCGATTCCGGTCCGGCTTGGGCCCGGCTCGTGCCGGACCGCGTGTTCCAGGCGCTTTAGCACGCGGGGCGGGGGGCGTTGTTACGGCGGGCGAATAATTGCGTGACGCCATCGGGCGATGACGTGACGTACGCATGGCGGAGCTGATGGAAGAGGGGCGGCGTGGCCCGCTGGCCCGGAGAGGGCGCAGCGGCGATGAGGGAGCGGGGGCGGGGCGGGCTAGTTGGTCAGGGCGGCCTGTTCGCTGGCGAAGAACACGTACTGTCCGCTCAGGGGGGCGCCGGCTTGGGGGCTGCCGGCGGGGGTGCGGGAGGGCACGAAGGTGGCCCTGTAGCCGAAGGAGACGAAGACAGCCCCGCTGGGCGTATCCGCGCCCGGCAGCAGCAACCTGAAGGGGAAGCCTCCCTGCGGGATGGGCTGGGGGGCGAAGGCCGCGGAGGTCTTGGTGAGCACCCGGCCTTGCTCATCGCAGAGGTAGGCGGTGACGCTCAGGTCATCCACTGAGTCCGCCCAGGCCGGCAGATTCTCCCGGATGGGCTGGGCCGTGCCGAGGACTTCGTACTGTGCCCCGGAGCGGGTCGCCGTGTATTCGAAGCGCAGGAACTTGGCGGCCAGCTTTTGGGCCACGCCGTTCTCCACCGGCCTGGACTGCAGGTGCGACGCCGAGAGCCTGGAACAGCCCGCCAGGGCGCCCAGGGCCAGGGCCAAGAGCGCCAGGGCCAAGAACGCCGGGGCCGAATGCGCCAGAGCCGGACGACGCGGGGGCGGGGCATCATGAGTGGTGGGCCAGCTGAGCATGATCCGACACTACTCCGAAAGGAAGGAACAAGGCAAGGAGGGCCGGGCAGCATGAGCCGCGAGGGCCTGAAAGCCGAAGAAGGGCCGGGGCTTTCTGCCCCGGCCCTGGAAGCGCTTGGCTTGCCGAACCGGCTGATGGACTGGCGGGACGGCTATGACCTGGACCATGGCTGCCTGGCTTCGCACGCCGCGTTCGCCGATAGGCTTGCGCGCCGTGAAGCCAGGTCGTGGCAATCCGGTCTAGATTCCTTTCTCCCAGTTGCGCAGCGCCAGGCGCAGCGCGGCGACCACGTAGGTGTCGCAGTCTGACTTGGGGTCGACCATTTCGAGGTTCTGCTTCAGGTCATCGCCTGAGAACGACCAGGCGGAGTCGATATCCATCCCTTTCACCAGGGATATCAGGGTTCCCAAACACTGGCGGCTGTAGGAACATTCGACGTTGCCGCCGATGTCCTTGACGATTCCGTCGTCCACGAGAATCTGGACGGCTATCTGCCTCTTGCAGAACGTGCTGCCGTAGACGGCCCTGGCGGAAAAAGTCTCCAGCGGCTTGACCAGGGCGTCGTTCTTGTAGGTCCTCTTCGGTGACATACTCTCTCCCGTGCCGGCCTGCGTGCGCCTGTGCGCGTGCGGCCGTGTTGCCGTGGGGGAACCTTCCCCCGTCATGCGGTGCAAGGCCACCCCGCCCGTAGCCTTGACCATCGCGCCCGTGTCCATGTTGTCCTGATCCGCGCGGCTGCACGGCAATGCGCCGTGCCCCCCGTCCGGTCGGAGCCCCTGAACGAGTCAGGCTTCAGGACGCCTTGCAGTGCACTCCCAGGGCGATCAGGATGTCCCACATGGTGATGACGCCCACCAGCTTCCCGCCGTCGATGACGGGCAGGCCGGCCACGTTCTTCTCATCCATGATCTTGGCAGCGGCGGAGAGCTCATCCGCGGAGGCGACCGAAATCAGCGAAGCGTTCATGATGTCCTTCACCTTGATGGAGGCCGGGTCCTTTCCGGGAGCGATGACCTTGGAGATCATGTCGCGCACGGTGATCGCGGCGTAGGGCCCGGCGTCGTCCTTGTCGACCATCAGGCGGCGCATGTTGTTCTCGGCCATGAGGCGCATGGCCTGGGCAACGGTGGCGTCCTTTTTCACGAACATGATCCTGGTGGACATCGCGTCTTTGACTTGCATTGCTACCTCCTTGGTAGGCTAAACGCTTTTGATGCTTATTTTTTATGTCTATGTGAAAATAATGTCAAGCTGCGCTGAGTCGCGGAGGATATCGATAATGGAGAAGGGGGTCTCGCCAGGGGGGGCGAATCTCGATGCAGATTCCGGTCCAATCGAGGTTTTGCCGGGCTCCCTGGCCCACAAGATGCTCACCTTGGCTGGACTTGAACTGGAATACGGGCTACAAGATCAACTGGACAGGTTCGTAAGAGTCGCTTCGTTTTTTGGATTCAGAATTTGGCCTAAGGGCGCACGAAGGGCAGAGGGATGCGTAGCTTTCAGTCGTCGATATACAGTATTGCGTACGGTTGGGCTGTTGCGTTGAACGCTTCACGCATCTTGCGCCGTATTCTTCCAGTTCTAGTTGCAGTGTTCCTGCTCACCTTTTCGGGGCCCCCGGCCTGTATCGCCGGAACCGGAAGCTCCGTGCTCGTACTCTACGACAACACCGGCCCGGAGAACTGGCGCGGGCCGCTTTATATCCAACTCCTGAGCAATCTGCTGTCGCATTTCGAGGCGCAAGTGACCTCGAAACCCGTAGAGGATTACGCTTCTGGAGATGTCAACAACTACGACGTCACGTTCTATCTCGGTGCCATATTCGACAACCCCATCCCGGACGCCTTCCTGACGGACATATTGGGGACCGGCAAGACAGTGGCCTGGCTGGGCTACAATCTGCATAAGATGACCCGGGACCACGGTACTGACTTCACCAATCGCTATGGACTGACCTTCGACCGTGAGGACACCACTCACTATACCAAGGTGACGCACAAGAACACCTTGCTGACCCGTGTGGGTGCGGGCACCACGCTCTCCAAGGTGATCATATCCAATTCGTCCGCCGGCGCGGCCGTGAGCACGCTGGCAACGGCCTCCAACAATGCCGGTACCAAGACCGCCCCGTACATCCTGCGTTCACAGAACCTGTACTTCGTGGCGGACAACCCCTTCACCTACGTCACGGCAACTGACAGGTACCTTGCCTTCGCGGACGTGCTCTTCGACATCCTGGACGTGCAGCAGACCCAGGCCCCAAGGACGGTGCTGCGTATCGAGGACGTGTCGCCCGTCTCCGACCCCGTCAACATGCGGGCCATAGCGGATTACCTCGCCTCCAAGAACTTTCCCTTCATGATCAGCGTGATCCCGGAGTACCGTGATCCGCTCGGCGTCTACAACTCAGGCGTGCCCCAGGCCGTGAAGTGGAGGGACAGGCCGGAGGCGTTGAGCGCTCTGCGCTACATGATCTCCAAGGGCGGGCGCGTGATCCAGCACGGCTACACGCACCAGTACCAAGCCCAGAACAACCCGTTCACCGGCATCACCGGCGAGGACTGGGAGTTCTACATCGTCACCCTGGACGGTAACGGCAACAAAGTATACCAGGGCCCCGCCCCGGAGGACTCCTACGCCTGGGCGCTGGACCGCGTGCTCACTGGGCAGCGGATCCTGCACAGCCTCAACATCTGGCCGGTAGCCTGGCTCACGCCGCATTATCTGGCCTCTCCGCAGGACTACGCCGCGTTCGCCAGGGTTTATCCCCATTCATTGGATCGTGGGGTTTACTTCTCCACAGGATCCGACGGCACGGTGCACACACAGGAACAGATCGCTCCCTACGTGCTCAAGGACGTCTACGGGATCATACGCATCCCTGAGACATGCGAGCACATCAACCCTACAGGGGCTCCGAAAGTACTTCCAGCGCAAACAATCGCCAAGGCTGCCGCGAACACCGTTGTTCGAGACGGCTGGGCTGGGTTCTACTTTCACTGGTACATCGATGTCTCCTACCTGCGGCAACTGGTGGAAGGCATCACCGCCCTGGGGTATGTCCCGACAGCCGTCGGGATGAAGCCGCGCCTGAACGTGGCTGTTCCATACAATCTTCTTTTGCCATGAAATTCGTGACTGAGTTTGGTCCACCGATGCCCGGTGCATAGGATATCGCGATGTTTGTGGCGCCCAGGCATGCGAACGGTTGATGCATGAACGAAGAACCAACGCGTTCACCTGGGGACAGCTTCTCTGTCGCCCCGCACAACCGGAAGGAGGCAGGGCTTGGGTGAGCTACAAAATTTGGAGCAAGCTGCCGAGAGGGTGGCAACAAAGTTTTTAGGCGGCTCTTTACTCCGCCGCAGTTGTGTGGTTGAAGTCGCTACATAAGGCTAAACCGCCAAACATCTCCCGGCTGGCGGCGTTGGAAGCTCGTCGTACGCGGTTATGGAAGGTAGTTGAACTGATATGCGGAAATTGCGTGTAGCCGTTGCTCTTGGTACCCGCCCGGAGGTCATCAAACTCGCCCCTGTAGTCAAGGCGCTGCGCGCCAGGCCTGAGGAGTTCGAGACCTACGTCATCTCCACGGGGCAGCACCGCCAGATGCTCGACCAGGCCCTGGCCCCCTTCGAGTTGGCCGTGCAGTCCGATCTGCGTCTCATGCGGGACAACCAGACCCTGCCCGAGCTTACCGCCAGCGCCCTCACGGCCATGTACAACCTCCTGGCCGAGCTCAAGCCGGACTTGCTGCTGGTGCAGGGCGACACCACAACCGTGCTGAGCGCCTCCCTGGCCGCCTTCTACCTGAAGATACCCGTGGGGCACGTGGAGGCCGGGCTGCGCAGCCACGACATCCACAACCCGTTCCCCGAAGAGGTCAACCGCAAGCTCACCAGCGTGATGACGGAGCTCCATTTCGCGCCCACGGCCGGTTCCAAGGCCGAGCTGCTGCGGGAGGACTACCCGGCCGGCAAGATAGTGGTCACGGGAAACACGGTGGTGGACGCCCTGCTCGACCTGACGGCAAAACCTTTCGACCCGGCGGGAACTCCGCTCGAGTCCATACCCTTGGAAGGCAGGCGGCTGATCCTTGTCACGTCGCACCGCCGCGAATCCTTCGACGGCGGGCTGGAGCAGATCTGCCTGGCCCTGAAGGACATTGCCAGGGCCTTCCCGGACGTGGCCATCGTCTATCCGTTGCACCTCAACCCCAATGTGCGCCAGGTGGCCAGGGGGGTGCTCTGCGAGTGCGACGGGATATACCTGCTTGAACCGCTGGACTACCAGGTGATCGTGCAGCTCATGCGCCGGGCGTGCCTGATCCTCACCGATTCGGGCGGCATCCAGGAGGAGGCACCCACCTTCGACACCCCGGTGCTGGTGCTCCGCAAGGTCACGGAACGGCCCGAGGCCAGCCAGAGGGGACAGGCCATCCTCGTGGGGGCGGATAGGGCCAACATCGTGGCCCACGCCACCCGCCTCCTGTCCGATCCGGCTGCGCGCGCCGCCATGACCGGGCTGGGCAACCCCTACGGCGACGGGCAAGCCTCGGAACGCATCGTCGAAGCCATATTGCGCTGGGCGGGCGGCGTGTCCCCGCTGTTGCCGCCCGAGCGCGAATTCAAGCCCTCACCCGTGGGCGGGGACTCGCAATGAGCGAAATAGACCTCTATCTCCCGTACGTCCTGCTCGGGCTGAAGATCCTGCTCATCATCCTGAGCGTGGTGTTCTTCTTCAGCGGCATGGACGAGTTCTTCTTCGACATGGTCTATCTGGTGCGCCGGGTGTACCGGCGGCTCTTCGTGCTGCCGAAGTACGAGCCCCTCACCGAGGCCAAGCTGCTGGCCGTGCCCGAGAAGCTCGTGGCCATCATGGTGCCCTGCTGGGACGAATCCGCCGTCATCCGCAGGATGCTCACCAACACCATCCAGACGCTCAACTACTCCAACTATTACATCTTCGTGGGCACCTATCCCAACGACGCCGCCACGCAGCGCGAGGTGGAGATCGCCCGGGAGAGCTTCGGCAACGTCCAGCGCATCGTCTGCCCCAAGGACGGCCCCACCAACAAGGCGGACTGCCTGAACTGGGTCTACGAGGGCATCAAGGTCTTCGAGAAGGACAACAACCTCAGGTTCGAAATCTTCGTGATGAACGACTCCGAGGACATCGTCCACCCGCTGTACCTCAAGCTGTTCAACTACCTCATCCCAGCCAAGGACATGGTGCAGCTGCCCGTGTTCCCCCTGCCAGCGGTCTGGTGGAACCTCACCCGCGGCCACTACATGGACGAGTTCGCCGAGAACCACGCCAAGGACATGACCGTGCGCGAGGTGCTCAGCCACAGCGTGCCTTCGGCGGGCGTGGGCAGCGGCTACAGCCGACGGGCCCTGGAGGGGCTGGCCGCCCAGACGAACAACCAGCTCTTCAACATCAGCTCCCTCACCGAAGACTACGACTTCGGCATGCGCATGGGCAAACTCGGCTTCAAGCAAATCTTCGTGCGCCACGCCATCCTGCGCAAGACCAAGAAAGAGAAGCTCTTCGGCGGCTCGCGCGAGGCCAACGTCCGGGAATACGTGGTCATCCAGGAGTTTTTCCCCGGCACCCTCAAGACCGCGATCCGCCAGAAATCCCGCTGGGTCGTTGGCATCGCGCTGCAGGGCTGGGCCAGCATCGGCTGGCAGGGCGGATTCTGGAACCGCTACATGCTGGCGCGGGACCGCAAGTCCCTGATCACCAACCAGGTGAACATGCTGGGCAACCTGCTGGTGCCCGTCATCACGGCCCTGTGGCTGTACCAGACCCTCCATCCGCAGGGCTACCGCTATCCCTCCCTGGTGGAGGAGGGCACCACGCTGTGGGTGCTTCTGCTCATCAACCTGTTCTTCTTCTTCTGGCGTATGCTCTGGCGGGGCATCTACACCTGGCGCGTCTACGGCGTGATGCATGGTCTGCTTTCGGTGCCCAGGCTGTTCTGGGGCAACCTGATCAACTTCTGCGCCACATGGCGCGCCTTGCGTCTGTATGCGCGCTACCTGATCACGGGCAAGATCATCGCCTGGGACAAGACCGCGCACGTCTATCCCACGGAAGAGGAAATGCGCTCCTACAGGCGCCGCCTGGGCGACCTGTTGCTGGACAAGCGGTTCCTCACCGTCAAGCAGTTGGACGAGGCCCTGGCCAAGCAGAAGAGCACGGGGCAACCCCTTGGCGACGTGCTCATCGCCATGGGCATGGTGAAGGAGAACGATCTGGTGCAAACCCTCGGCGCGCAGTTCCGGCTGAGCACCGCGGAAATCGATCCTTACGCCACGCCGGTGGAGGTCCTCGCGCTCATACCGCAGGACATCGCCCTGGCCAACGAGATCTTCCCCATCGCTCTCAAAGAGTCCGGCGTGTTGTTGGTCGCCGTGCTCAATCCGCTCGGCAATGCTGAACTGCGCAAGCTTGAAGAGGCGCTGGGCCGCCCGCTCGAAATGGTGCTGACCTCGAAAAGCAACATGTCCTTCGCGTTGCGGCGCGGATACGAAAGACTGCAGCAGGCCGGAACGGACGAAAAACGTCCGCTTGGCGAAAGACTGATCGAGAAGCAGCTGTGCACCACCGACCAGCTCGAGCAGGCCCTGCAGACACAACGGCGCAGCTATTCCCGTTTGGGTGATATACTTGTCTTGGAAGGAATGTTGCAGTACACGCAACTTCAAAAGGCCACGACGGAGTTTTTCCAGAGCGCGAGCAAGGAGGGCCGTTTCGGCGATTACCTCGTGGACAAGAATTACATCACCAAGGCGCAACTGGAAACCGCGCTGAAGATACAGTCCGGCAAGACCCGCTTTCTGGGGGATATCCTGGCTGACATGGGCGTGGACGTGCTGGCCATCAACGAAACCATCGCCGAAGGCAAAGCGGCCCGGCACTAGAAGAATACAAACGGATGCTTTTCTCCGACACAGCCATCAACCGCGCCGCAAAGGCCGCCGCAGTCCTGTTGGGCGCTTTCCTGCTGGCGCATCTGGCCGCCTCTGCCGCGTGGTGCTCCGGGAAGATACCCACCGCCACGGACGTCGACTCGCTTCAGGGCAACTGGTTCGAGCGCGAGCTTCTGCGCCTGAAGTCCTTCCCGCACCTGGACAGGGCTTACCGCCTGCTGTCCGACGGGCAGCGGGGCGAGGCCGCCAAGGAGCTTCAGATCTACCTCCAGATGGTCCCCGGAGACCTCCGCGCCCAGGAGATGCTGGTCATCACCCTCGCCGACGAGGGCCGCCTGGACGACGCTCTGCGCCAGGCCGGGACCGTGCTGGCCGCCAACGAGGCGGACATGCGCCTGCGCCTGGTTCGCGCCAACCTGCTGGCGCGGATGGGGCGCGACGACGCCGCTGCGGAGGACTACTCCAAACTCATCGACAACCCCAACTCCGACGCCGACACCATGCGCCAGGCCCTGCTCGGCCTTGCCTCGATCCGTCAGCGCCAGGGGCAGTATTCCCAGGTGCTCCAGTTGCTGGACAGATTTCCCGGGCAGCCCGATGGCGTTGCGCTCCCGGCCCTGCGCGCCCAGGCCCTGCTCAAGCTCAAGCGGGTTCCCGAAGCGGTGAGACTCCTGGAGAGCAGCTTCGCTGAGGCCAAATCGCCCAAGGAGCGCCTGGACCTGCAGTTGGCCTGGGCACAGGGCCTCATGGACCTGGGTGACCTGACCGGCGCTGACAGGCTTCTCGAGGCCGCCCTCAAGGAATCCCCGGAGAACCCGTACGCTCTGCGCGCCCTGGCCGAGAACGCCGTCAGGCGCAAGGAGCCGGAGCGCGCGGTGGAGTACGCCCGCCGGGCCGAAGCCGCCGAGGCCACTCCCGAAGCCAAAGAGCTGTATGCCAACGCCCTGCTCATGGCCGGCAAGCCGCTCGAAGCGGCGGAAGTCTTCCGCGGTCTGGCCGCCAACGCCAAGGACCCCGCCACCCGCGCCCGCCTGGATATCCGCCTGGGCAACGCCCTGGCCCTGGCCGGCAAGGACGCGGAGGCGGCCGAAGCCTACAAGGCCGCCGCCAAGACCGGCGACGGCGAGACCGCCTACGAGATGCTGGCCACCAGCCTTGAGCGCCTTGGCCGCTTCGACGAGGCCATTCAGGCCCTGCAGAAGGTCGTGGAGTCTTCCCCCACCGCAGTGCATATTCTCCGGCTTGCGGGGCTCAAGAGCAAGACGGGCGATCCCCAGCAGGCCGCGGATCTGGTCCGCCAGGCCCTGGACAAGGGGCTGACGGGTGGCGACCGCATAGCCGCGGAGGACGAACTGGGCGTCCTGTACTTCCAGGCCGGGAAGGACAAAGAGGCCCTGGAAGCCTGGAAGGCCGCCCTGGCCAAGCGCCCCAATGACCCGGCCCTGCTGTCCCGCCTGGCTGCCGTGAGCCAGCGCATGGGCGACATCCAGGGCGCGGTCGGCTACGCCGAGGCCGCCTACAAGGCCCAACCCGACCTGAACAACACGTCCTCCCTGGCGGTGCTCCTGGCTCTCTCCGGGCAGAGCGGCAGGGCCGCCGACCTGCTGCGCCAGACCCTGCCTTCGGTCCGCAAGCACACCCGTGAGGAGGCGGACCTGCTGGAGCGCCTGGCCAACCTGGAGGCCATGGCCGGACGCCATGAACAGTCGGCCGAGCTTTTCATCCAGTCCTTCGACTCCGTGCCCGGCGCAAACCCGGCGCTGCTCTCCAAGTCGGCCGGGCAGTATCTGGCCGCCGGCCAGACGGCCCAGGCCGGAGCCGTGCTCTCCCGGCTGCTGCGCATGCCCGGGCTGACTCCCGCCGTGCGGGCCGAGGCGCTCTCCCAGTCCGCGGCCGTGGCCCTGCGCCAGGGGGACATGAACCTGGTGGTGCGCTACTCCCGCGAGGCGCTTGAGACCAACGCCCTGACCAAAGTCCAGCGCGGCGACACCCTGATGGGCATGGCGGCCGCCGAGCAGAAGCTCGGGCACAACGACGAGGCCGTGAAGCTGCTCGACCAGGCCCTGAAGGAAGGCGTGGACCCCTGGCGCGCCCATTACTCCCTCGGCCTGGCCCTCTACGAGACCAAGCGTTACGACCAGGCCCTGGTCAACCTGAAGACCGCGCTGAAGATCAAGTCCACCCCGGGGCTGCAGCTGGCCATCGCGCGCTGCTACGAGTCCCTGAACAAGCCGGGCCTGGCCATCCAGGCCATGCTCGAGGTCGATCCCGCCAAGGCCGGACTCTCGCAGCCAGACCGCAAGGATTTCTATTACGCCCTGGGCAACCTCTACGCCCTCATCCAGGAGAACCAGAACGCCGCCGACGCCTACCGCCGGAGCTTGGCCATCCAATACGATCCCGGAGCGGCCATCAGACTGGCCCGCATGGAGCGCTTGCTGGGCAACCCCGAGCAAGCCCTGAAGCTGCTGGAGTCCGTCCAGGCCAAGGATATGCCCGGGCTGGACCTGAACGCGCGCCGCTCCGAGCTTCCGCCACAGAAAAAGCCCTCAGGCAAGGGCGAGGCCAAGCCGTCGTCGCAGCCTCCCCTGCGCGACCCCGCTGCTAAATCCGCCGCGGCCGACCCCGCGCCTGCTCCCTCGGCAGGTTCCAAGGCCGGCGCTGTCCCGGCGCAGCCCTCGCCCGACAGGCAGCCCATCCCGCTGACCCAGCCCCCCGCTCAGCCCTCCTCCGCCGGAGGCGACAAGGCGGCGGATAAGGCCGGTGGCTCCCAGGTGCTCCGCGGCGTCGAAATCAAGGAAAGCGGATCCGGCACGGTGCTCCTGCTCAAAGGCGTGGGCGGCCAGGTCAAGGCGTCCAGCAAAATCTACGAGGGCCCCGCCCGCCTGGTGGTCGATCTGCCTGGCAGCTGGCGTCTCCAGGGGCCTGAAGACATCACCGGCAACGGCGGAATCGTGCGCCGCGTCCACATCGGACAGCAGCCGAACAAACTCCGCATGGTCGTCACACTTGCCGACAAGCCCGCCCCGCCCGTTTTCGAGGGCACGCCTGACGGGCTGGTCGTGAGGCTCGTAAAATGATTCATCCGATGTTCCCCCGTCTCGCCCCCGAGGCTTTCCGGGCGTGCAGGGCCATCCTGCTGGCGGCGCTGGCCCTGTGCTGGCTGGCCCCTTCCGTGGTTCTGGCCCAGCAACCCGGCAAGGGCCTGGGCAAGGACGATCAGCTGATGCTTCTGGACGAACTCTCCAAGACGCTCATGGATCTCAAGCAGCCCGAGCGCGCCGAGACCGCGCTCCAGGCCTCCATTGAGATCCAGCCCACGGCCGAAAGCTACTCACAGCTGGCCAAAGTCTACCAGGGCCTGGGCCGCAACGACCTGGCCGTGGAGCAGTACCAGAAGGCCCTGGCCATCCGCGAGGACCCGCAGGATCTGGCCGACATGGGCTACTGCATGTTGAGCCTGGGCAACCGCAAGGACGCCGTGGCCGCCTGGGACAAGGCCCTTGCCCTGGAGCCTGAGCGCCTGAAGCTCTGGGAGGACGCCGGGTACGCCTACATGGCCCTGTGCAAGAACGATACGGCCATGGAGCGCTTCAAGGCCGCCATCGACAACCAGCCGTTGTACCCCGGCGCCACCGAGGAGGAGGCCAAGGCCACCCGCGAGACCATCCACCGCCTGCGCAAGGAGGTCTCCAAGCTGGACACCAGCTTCACCGCCACCGGCTACCTGGGTTACTACTCCAGCCGGGGCGGGCAGGCGGCTGTTCCCGGCGGGCAGGGCGGCGTGTACCAGCCGGGTACCAGCGGCGTGGAGGCTGCCTGGCGGCCGCCGGTCATCGGCTTCCGCGACGACCGCATCTTCGAGCTGGTGGGCCGCATCAACTGGGTGGTGAACCGCGACAGCCTGCAGTTCGATCCCGACTCGGCCCAGGGTGCCGTGGGCGTGCGCTACAAGCCATTCAAGTCCCAGAACATCTTCTTCGGCGGCGAGCGCCTGATCAAGATCGGCAAGCTGGCCGAGGACAACTGGCTGCTGCGCGCCATGGGCTCCTGGACCGACGGCTACGACCTTGATCCCGAGCGCAACAACTGGAACTTCTCCTACCTGTACCTTGAGGCCGACCGCTACCTGGAGAAGCCCAGCCGCTTCTTCTTCAACGGCGAGGTGCGCCAGGGCTGGACCTTCAAAATCGGCAGAAACGCCATGCTCACCCCCCACGCCGTGGCCGACGCCAGGGTGTGGACCCCCGACGACAACAACCTGTCGATCTGGGAGCTGGGCCTGGGACTCTCCTTCAAGTATCTGTTCAATGAGACAAAATACACCACGCCCCGCTCCTATGTGGAGTTCCTGGCCCAATACAAGGCCGGCCGGCTCTACAACAGAAAGACCAACCAGGATGTCGACGGCGTCTACCTGACAACAATCGTGCACTATTGATCCGGGGAATGTGTTATATGGCCGCGCGCTGGGTTTTGCCCCTCCTTGTATTGCTTTTGTCCGCCGTGCCTGTCCTGGCCCAGGCTCCGGCGGGTGCGGCCGCACCCCGCTTCGGGGCCACCTTCTTCCAGCCCCTGTCAGATCAGGACAAGTGGCCGTCCGAACGCTGGAGCGCCATGCTGGACGACCTGGCAGCCGTGGGAGTCAAGGAGCTGGTGATCCAGTGGAGCGCCTTCGACAACGCCCCCCTCTACGGCGAACCCACTAAGAAATCCCCGCGCGCAGTGCCCCTGCTGGACAAGATCCTGCCCCTGGCCCAGGAGCGCGGCATGACCGTCCGGCTGGGCCTGGCCCACGATTCCGCCTGGTGGAAGAAGGTCGATCGGCCCGCCCCGGTGGTGGAGGTCTACCTCAGACGCCTGGAGCAGGACTGCCTGCGCGTGGCCAAGGAACTCCATGCCCGGTTTAAAGCCTACAGCTGCGTCAAGGGCTGGTACCTGCCCCAGGAACTCGACGACATGAACTGGAACGGGCCGCGCCGGGCCATGATCATCGAGCACCTGCGCAGCCTGCGCGCCGGGCTCAAGGAGATCGACCCGGGGCGTGAGGTGGGTGTTTCCGGTTTCCTCAACGGTTTCATCCCTCCCGACGCCTTCCGTGTGTTCCTGCGTGACCTGATGGCAGACACCGGGATCGAGCAGTTCTACCTGCAGGACGGCGTGGGCGTTCGCAAGCTCAGCCTGGATGAGCTGCCCATCTACATGGACGCTGCGGCTTCCGCCGCCAGGGAGGCCGGAGGCGTGCTGCGCCCCGTGGTGGAAATCTTCACCCAGACCCACGGCGAGCCCGTGGACGAGCAGCCCTTCAAGGCAGAGCCCGCAAGCATCGCCCGCGTGGAGAAGCAGCTGACCCTGGCCGGGCGTTACGCTTCCGCAGGCATCGTGGCCTTCTCCCTGCCGGAATACGGCCTGCCCTCGGACGATCCGCTTACCACGGCCTTCTACGCCGGATACAGGGAGTACCTGCGAAGACAGCGTTGAGGGTCTGGACGCGATTTTTCCCGCCTATAGCGGACGAAAACGGACGCGGAGTTCCCTCCGCGTCCGTTTTTTTCATCTGAAGGAATCCTCCGTACTGCGGCTGCGTCCCCTTCATCAACTCTCCGGCGCTTCGCCTGGCCTGGGCGCCTCCGCTCCCAGGCCGGGAGCCGCCTCGTTCAGGTTTACCCCTGGCCCGGCAACCAGCGGCGCACCACCCACGTCTTCACGATCTGGGCCAGGCACATGTAACAGAAGATCGTCAGGCCAAGCAGCAGCCAGTAATTGCTCGGCGGCCTCACCAGGCCGAAGGAGGACGCCAGGGGCGAGAAGGGCAGCCAGACCCCGACGAGGCAGATGGCGAGGGTGGTCAGGGCTAGATAGATGCTGGAGCGGCTCTGGATGAAGGGGATCTTGTCCGTGCGGATCACGTGCACGATCAGCGTCTGGGAGAGCAGGGACTCGATGAACCAGCCGGTCTGGAACAGGGCCGCGTTGTCCCAGGCATGGAACACGTGCAGCATGATGAAGAAGGTCAGGTAGTCGAACAGGGAGCTGACCGGACCCAGGAACAGGATGTAGCGCTTGATGTCGTCGATGCGCCAGCGGCGGGGCTTGCCCAGGAAGTCGGTGTCCACGTTGTCCGTGGGGATGGCGGCCTGCGAGAAGTCGTACATAAGGTTGTTGATCAGGATCTGGATGGGCAGCATGGGCAGGAAGGGCAGGAAGATGCTCGCGCCCAGCACGCTGAACATGTTGCCGAAGTTGGAGCTGGCCCCCATGCGGATGTACTTGGTGATGTTGTTGAACACCTTGCGGCCTTCCATCACGCCGTTTCCCAGCACGTTCAGGCTCTTCTCCAGCAGGATGATGTCCGCCGACTCCTTGGCCACGTCCACGGCGGAATCGACCGAAATGCCCACGTCCGCCGCTTTGAGGGCCGGGGCGTCGTTGATGCCGTCACCCATGAAGCCCACCACGTGGCCGCTCGCGCGCAGGGTGCGCACGATGAGCTCCTTCTGCATGGGGTCGAGCTTGGCGAAAACGTGGTGCGTCTCCACGGTTTCGGCCAGGGCCTCGGGCCCGAGCAGGCCGATCTCCTCGCCGGTGACGATGTGGTCGCCGTACTCCAGGTGTACCTCGTGGCAGATCTTGCGGGTGATGACCGCATTGTCCCCGGTGAGGATCTTGGGCGTGATGCCGTGCTCCACCATGACCCGCAGGGCCTGAGCCGCCGACTCCTTGGGCGGGTCCAGGAAGGCCAGGTAGCCGCGCAGCACCAGGTCGCTCTCGTCCTTGACCCCGTAGTCGCGCCTGTCGGGGTCCACATCCTTCAGGCCCAGGGCCACCACGCGGAAGCCGTCCTCGTTCAGTTCGCGCACCACGCGCTCCATGGTCTTACGGAAACTGTCGTCGATGGGCACGATCTCGCCGTTCACCACGCAGCGGCTGGAGCAGCCGAAGACCTCCTCGGCCGCGCCCTTGCAGATCAGCTGGGCCTTGCCCGCATCCTTCTCCCGCACCACCACGCTCATCCTGCGGCGCATGAAGTCGAAGGGCACCTCGTCGATCATCTCGAAGCGTTCCGTGCTCACGGCGTCGCCCAGCTTGTCCCCGCTTGCGATGACGGCCAGGTCCAGGGCGTTGCGCAGCCCGGTCTGGAGCTTGCTGTTGACGTAGGCCATCTCCAGCACCGAATCGTCCTCCTCCCCGCGCACGTCGAGGTATTTCTCCAGGATGATCCTGTCCTGGGTCAGGGTGCCGGTCTTGTCCATGCAGAGCACGTCGATGGCCCCGAAGTTTTGGATGGCGTCGAGCTTTTTGACGATGACCTTCTGGCGAGACATCACCAGCGCGCCCTTGGAGAGGCACACCGTGACCACCATGGGCAGCATTTCCGGGGTCAGCCCCACGGCCACGGCCAGGGCGAAGGTGAAGGCCTCGGCCCAGTTGCCCTTGAGGAAACCGTTGGCGAAGAAGACGAAGGGCACCATGAACACCATGAAGCGCAGCATGAGCATGGTGAAGCTCTTGATGCCCTTGTCGAAATCGGTCTCCGTGCGCTGCTCCGAGAGCTTGGCGGCGATGCCGCCGAAATAGGTGCGCGCCCCGGTGCTGACGACCACGGCGGCGGCCGAGCCGGAGACCACGTTGGTGCCCATGAAGCACATGGAGGGGTCGTCCAGGCTGGGCTTGGCCGGGGAGGCGTCCGCCGGGCGCGTGTTCACGCTCTTTTCCAGCGGGAGGGCCTCGCCGGTGAGCATGGACTGGTTGACGTGCAAGTCCTTGGCCTTGAGCAACTGCACGTCCGCCGGGATCATGTCCCCTGCGGCCAGGAAGACCACGTCGCCGGGCACCACGTCGCGCAGGGGGATTTCCTTGCGGCCGCCGTCGCGCATGACGGTGGCGGTGGTGTGCACCATGCGCTTGAGCTGGTCGGCGGCGGTGTCGGCCTTGGACTCCTGGATGACCTTCAGGGCCACGCCCATCACGGCCATGCCGACGATGACCACGGCGGAGCGCACGTCGTCCGTGGCGTAGGAGATGGAGCCGAGCACCAGAAGCAGGATCACCAGGGGGTTCTTCACCGCCGCCCAGAGCCGCCCCGTGAAGGTGACCCGCTTCTCCAGCACGGCCTGATTGGGGCCGTATTGCCGAAGTCGTTTGCGAGCCTCGCCGGAACTCAGACCGGGGAAGGGGGGCTTGGGCTCCGCGGTGGGTTGCTGGAGCGCCTCGCCCACGGCGGAGAGCTGGCCCCACAGGCTGCGCAAATGCTCGTAAGCGTCCCGGGGCTTGAGCTTGCGCTGGGCCGCCAGGGCCGCGAACACGTGGGCCTTCTGGGCGAAGTGCGCCAGGCTCTGCGTGAACTCCTCCTCGGGCCCGAGCTGTATGTCGTGGGGCTTGATATGGTCGTGCAACGAATCCGGCTTGCCAGCCTCGGCGTCGGGCGCTGTTGGCCCGGGACGGTGCTTGGTCATGATCGTATCCTGCCTGAAACTGGTGGCTCAGTCATGTTCAGGCTTGCGACTCTACAGACATTTTACAGTCCAGTCGTCAGGAAATCTCAGGCCGTTTCATTCGGTATGGTGTGTACTGGGCGTGTGGGTCATAATGAAACAGTTGCCGGAAAACCGGAGGCCATTTGGATACAACGTGCGTTAGCTCACTGAAATCATGGAATAAGTGTCGATTGTCCCCGTGGATCGTGGGCCTGCCGCAGGAGAGCCGGCCTGTCGGGGAGGACAATTCGGGAACAGGCGGAGCCATGTGATTTAAGTAACTATCTTAAGATGCTGCATACATTGACCAAATCACTTTGGCCCGGAAGTTGCCTTAAGAGGTGCACCTGAGAGTAACCGGCACAGCAACTTCAACCTCAAGGAGATAGCGACATGGCTGTTAACGAGCAGGTCTACGGATTCTTCATCCCCAGCGTCACCCTGATCGGCATCGGCGCCTCCAAGGCGATCCCCGAGAAAATCAAAGCCCTGGGTGGCAGCAAGCCTCTGATCGTGACCGACAAGGGCATCGTCAACGCCGGCATCTGCAAACAGATCACCGATCTGCTCGACGCCGCCAAGATGGAATATGTCGTCTACTCCGACACCATCCCCAACCCCACGGACGAGAACGTCCACGCCGGCGTCGAGGTGTACAAGAAGAACAAGTGCGACAGCCTGATCACCCTGGGCGGCGGCTCCTCGCACGACTGCGGCAAGGGCGTCGGCCTCGTGGTCGCCAACGGCGGCAAGATCCATGACTTCGAAGGCGTGGACAAGTCCTCCAAGCCCATGCCCCCCTACCTGGCCGTGAACACCACCGCGGGCACCGCCTCCGAAATGACCCGCTTCTGCATCATCACCGACCTGTCCCGCCACGTGAAGATGGCCATCGTGGACTGGCGCGTGACCCCCAACATCGCCATCGACGATCCTCTGCTCATGGTCGGCATGCCCCCGGCGCTCACCGCCGCCACCGGCATGGACGCCCTGACCCACGCCGTGGAAGCCTACGTTTCCACCATCGCCACCCCCATGACCGACTCGGCCGCCGAGAAGGCCATCGAGCTGATCTTCAAGTATCTGCGCAAGGCCGTCGCCAACGGCAAGGACCTGGAAGCCCGCGAGGCCATGTGTTTCGCGCAGTACCTGGCCGGCATGGCCTTCAACAACGCCAGCCTGGGCCACGTGCACGCCATGGCGCACCAGCTGGGCGGCTTCTACGACCTGCCCCACGGCGAGTGCAACGCCATCCTGCTGCCCCATGTCGAGAAGTTCAACCTGATCGCCAGGGTTGAGCGCTTCGCGAAGATGGCCGAGATCATGGGCGAGAACATCACGGGCCTGCCCCTGCGCAAGGCCGCCGAAAAGGCCCTGGACGCCATCAAGGAACTCTCCACCGACGTGGGCATCCCGGCCGGCCTGGTGGAACTCGGCAAGCGCTACGGCAAGGACGTGAAGGCGGCGGACATCCCCACCATGACCGCCAACGCCCAGAAGGACGCCTGCGGCCTGACCAACCCCCGCTGCCCCAAGGACGCGGACGTGGTCGCCATCTACACGGCAGCCCTGTAGGCTTGCTGTTTAGCGCCTAGCTCATGCGCGGGCCCGGCGGATCCTGCCCCGCCCGGCCCGCGCCCTTATTTTCGCGCAGCGCGCCCCCGGCCCGCGACGGCCCTTTCACCGGCCGAGCGGGCACAGCCCCCGGGGGCTTCCCTCGCGCTGCTTCATGCTTACGTATCAGTGGGCCGTGCGGCGCGGAGGGCTGGCTGATCCGGTAGGGAAGCGCACGGAACTTGAGCCCTGCGCAACTTGTGGTGTATCCTCCCGGAATCAGCTGCCAAGTTTCCAACCTGTCGTGTGGGGACGCCGGCGCCGGGCTCCTGTGAGGAGATACCATGAAAGTGACGAAGTTCGCCGTGCCCGAGATCATCTTCGGCAGGGGGGCGCTGGTGCATGTGGCGCACTGCGCCAGGGGCCTGGGTGCCAACCGCGTGCTGCTGGTGAGCGACTCGGGCCTGGAATCCAGTGGTTGGGTGGACCGCATCAAGGACGTTCTCTACGACGACGGCCTGGAGTGGATCTACTTCGGCGACGTCAACTCCAACCCCCGGGACAGGCAGATCCACGACGGCGCCAACCTCTATCTGGAGGCCAAGGCCGACGTTATCATCGCCGTGGGCGGGGGCAGCCCCATCGACGCGGCCAAGGGCATCGCCATCCTGGCGGGCAATGGCGGCTCCATCGCCGACTACGAGGGCGCCAACCGGGTGGACAAGCCCCTGCCGCCCATGATCTGCCTGCCCACCACGGCGGGCAGCGGCTCGGACATCTCCCAGTTCTGCATCGTCACGGACGTTCCCCGCCAGCTCAAGATGTCCATCATCAGCCGGTCGCTGGTGCCCAATATCTCCATCATCGACCCCATGATCCTGCTCACCAAGAGCCAGGAGCTGATCATCGCCTCGGCGGTGGACGCCCTGGCCCACGCCGTGGAGTCCTACGTTTCGCGCATCGCCTCCCCGTTCACGGAGCTGCAGGCCCTGCGCGCCATCGACCTGATCATGCACAACATCGAGGCCGCGGTTGAGGAGAAGTCCATCGACGCCCTGGAGCAGCTCTCCATCGCCAGCACGGCGGCGGGCATGTCCTTCAGCAACGCCGGGCTCGGCGCCGGGCACGCCCTGGCCCACTCCCTCGGCGGCATGTTCGACGTGCTGCACGGGCTGGTGCACCCCATCCTGCTGCCGGCCGTGATGCGCTTCAACTCGCCGGCCTGCACGGAGAAAATGGGCACCATCGGCGCCATGATCCTGGGCAAGACCCAAGGCTCGGCCGCCTACAACGCCCAGGCGGGCATCGAGAAGCTCCAGGAGTTTTTTTCCGGCCTGGGCGTGCCTGTGCGCTTGCGCGACATCCTGCCGGACAAGGCCCTGCTGCCCAAGCTGGCCAAGGCCGCCGTGGGCGACGCCTGCAACGTCACCAATCCGCGCCCGGCGGACGTCGAATCCCTTCTGGGCATCTGTGAGGAAGCATGGTGATGCAGGAACGCCCCTCCCTCGACGACCTCATCGGCATCGAACACTGCAAGCTGGGCTTCTACCAGGAGCTGCGCCAGAAGCTCGACGAACTCCAGGACGCCAACCAGGAGTCCGAACAGCGCCGGCAGGAGATCAGCGCCATCCTGGACGGCATCACGGACATGATGATGGTGCTCTCGGCGGATATGCGCATCGTCTCCGTGAACCACGTTTTCCGCGAGGTCATGGGCGTGGACGACCCCGTGGGGCTCGCCTGCTACGAGCTGTTCCGCAACGAGGAGCACCCCTGCCCGGAGTGCCCGGCGCACAAATCCTTCCAGACGGGGCAGGTCTGCCGGGAGACGGCCATCTTCAAGGTGGGCGGGCGCAACAGGCAATTCGAGATGGTTGCCTCCCCCATCCAGGACGACGGCAAGGGCGAGCAGCGCATCCTGATCTTCAAGCGCGACGTGACCATGGAGAAGGAGTACCAGGCCAAGTTCTACCAGGCCGAGAAGATGGCCACCATCGGCATGCTGGCGGCGGGCGTTGCCCACGAGATCAACAACCCCCTGGCCGCCATCTCCGGGTTCGCGGAGGGCATCATGCGCCGCATCCCCAAACTGCGCCAGGGCGAGACCGAACCGCTGGAGGCCGTGGAGGACTACCTGGACACCATCCTGCGCGAGTGCGAGCGCTGCCAGGACATCGTCCACTCCCTGCTCACCTTCAGCCGCCCGGTGTCCTCGGGGTTCTCGCCGCTGAGCCTCAACGACATCGTGGCCGACACCCTGAAGCTCCTCAACAGCCACCTGAAAAACAAGGACCGGCGCTTCACCCTGCACACCGAGCTGGCTTACGACCTGCCGCTGATCTACGGCGACGAGCCCCAGCTCAAGCAGGTGCTGCTCAACCTGCTCACCAACGCCATGGACGCCCTGGAGAACGAGGACGGCCGCAGCACGGAGGAAAACCTCATCACCATCCGCACCTACGCGGACGGGCAGGAGGGGGCGGGGCTGGTGGTCTCGGATACGGGCTGCGGCATCCCAATGGAAAATCTGGACAAGTTGTTCGAACCCTTCTTCACCACAAAGCCCGTGGGCAAGGGGGTGGGCATCGGCCTCTCCACCTGCTACGGGATCGTGAAGGAACATTGCGGGGAAATTCTGGTGTTCAGCGAGCAGGGCAAGGGCTCCCGCTTCATCGTCAGGCTCCCCGCCAACCCGGAAGCGCACTGTGAATAACCCCTATAGCGTGCTGGTCGTGGACGACGAGCAGTCCCTCTCCAAGCTCTTCAAGAAGGAGCTTTCCACACCCGACCGGTTCATCCACACGGCCGGTTCAGGCAAGCAGGCCCGCGAGATGTTGCGCAAGCAGCAGTTCGACGTGGTGGTGCTGGACCTGCGCCTGCCCGACGCCGACGGGCTGGAGCTCCTGGTGGAGTTCCGGCGGCTGATCCCGGACGTTGAGGTCATCATCCTCACGGGCCACGGCAATATCGACAGCGCCGTGGAGGCCATGAAGCACGGCGCCTACGACTACATCACAAAGCCCTTCAAGCTCGATCAGGTGGAGATCGTGGTGGAGCGCGCCTGGCAGCGCGTGTGCATGGGGCGGGAGAACCGCAGCCTCAAGCACTCCCAGATGAGCGTGCAGCCGCCCTCCCTGGTGGGGCTCTCCCAGGGGGTGAAGCAGATCCGCTTCCTCATCGACAAGGTGGCCCCCACGGACGTGCCCGTGCTCATCACTGGCGAATCCGGCGTCGGCAAGGACGTGGTGGCCCACGCCCTGCATTCCGTGAGCAAGCGCAACACCAAGCCCCTGATCATCAAGAACTGCGCCACGCTGCAGAAGGAGTTGGCCCGCAGCGAGCTGTTCGGCCACCTTCGCGGCGCGTTCACCGGCGCCACCGAGAGCCAGGAAGGCCTGATGACATTCGCCCACCAGGGCACGCTCTTCCTGGACGAGATCGGGGAGCTGCCCATCGAGGTCCAGGGCTCGCTGCTGCGTGTGATAGAGAGCAAGAGCTACCGCCGCGTGGGCGAGAAGGACGAGCGCCGCGCGGACATCCGCCTGCTCTTCGCCACCAACCGCAACCTCCAGGCCGAGGTGGAGGCCGGGCGCTTCCACGAGGCGCTTTTCCACCGCATCAACGTCTTCAACATCCACATCCCTCCGCTGTGCGAGCGCAAGGAGGACATCCCCCTGCTGGTGGAGTACTTCCTGAGCCGACTGGCCACGGGGCAGGGGGCCTGCACCATGACGGAGGGCGCCATGCGCTGCCTGCTCAACTACTCCTGGCCGGGCAACATCCGGGAGCTGCGCAACGTGATCGAGCGCGGGATGATCCTGGCCGAGAACGGGCTCATCACCGAGCACGCCCTGCCGCGCGAGCTGCTGGACAAGCGGGTGCCCGAATCACAGAGCGGGCTCACGCTTGACTCCATGGAGCGCACGCACATCGAGCGCGTGCTGCAGCTGCACAGCGGCAACCGCTCCCTGGCGGCGCAGACCCTGGGGATCAGCCGAAAGACGCTCTACCGCAAGATATCGGAATACAACCTGATGTAGCCGCTTCGGCGCGAAGCCGCATGGGAGTCCAGAGGGCCGAAGGCAGGACTTCGTCCTTTGGCCGCCGGAGGCTTCTTGATCTTCAGGTCCGCTGGGCGGAACGGTGGGAAAATTCCGCCGCGCGTTTCGCTAACATGCTGAAATATTGTTGTTTAACTGCCGTGGAACGGATAGTGCTTCGCATGGGGACTACCGGCAAAAAGGGGACACTCCATGGCCGTTTCCAGCATCAGCAGACAGAATCTCATCGCGCAGATGGGCTACCTCGACCCCAACAAGGCCGACGGCATGTCCGGCGCTTCCTCGTCGGATTCCATTACCGCGTTGGGGGGCCAGTCCTCAGACGGTTCGTCCTCGTCCATCTCGGCGGCCAGCATCTCCCAGATCGCCTCGCTGCTCAGCAAACTCTCCCAGTTGGAGAAAAGCGACCCGGAGGCCTTCAAGGAGGTCGCCGCGGGCATCGCCCAGGACTTCCACGACGCCGCGCCCCAGTGCTCGGACACCCTGCAGCGGCTGAGCATGGAATCCCTGGCCGGACAGTTCTCCAACGCCTCACTCTCCGGCAGCCTGAAGGATTTCAACCTGGGCAAAGCCACGTCCTCCTCCATGCGCAGCTACTCGGGGCAGTCCAGCCTGACGCTGCTGGACTACCTCAACGGCAACCAAGGCACGGATCTCTCCGGCCAGATATCCGGCATGATGCGGAGCAACCTGGGCGGCTACGTCGGCTAGCTCGGATCGGGCCGCCAGCAGAATCAGCATATTGCGAGGCGGGCGCAGGCCCGCCCGGGCCTTGGAACTTTCGAGCACCCTGAACCTCCCACGCTTTGAACGGGTCGGCCGAAGCAAGCCGCCTCAACCCATTGTGCACCCTGTTCCTGCAACTCCTGCCTTCTCCAGCTTCCCTCGACCGCATTACGGCGGCCGTCCGGTTGACCGCCTCCCGGCAGCTGGCCGCCGCCATCCGGCCTGGCGCACCCACCCCCGGCACAAGCAGAGCCAAATGCGCCACACCACGACATCTTCCAGAAGTTCTCCCCATCTTGCCGCGGAACCGGCAGAGGCCAGTTTTACCAGCCGTTTCAGGGTATTGCGTCGGTTGCCGCGCCGATGCCCGTGCAACAAATATTGACGTGTCAACAATTGTTGCAATTCCTTTGGATGACGCTATGGTGGGGCTATGTCCTGTTTGGGAGGAGGGGCACGTAAACATATGTTGCGCACGCTGGGGCGGGCTCGGCGTGCATTTCAATTTATCACCCTGATATCTCAGGAACAAATTGGAGTTTCCCGTCCTGGCCCGGCCCTTGCTTTAGGGGGAACCGTTGGAAGGGGACTCTCCAAGGACGCTTGGAGGTTGAAGTCAGAACCTAAGGTTCAAACTACGATAGGAGCCGTCAGGACATGAAAAAACTTCTCATTCTTGGTGCTGGCTGCGGCGGTTGCATAATCGCCAACAAAATGCGCAAGAAACTGGACGAGAAAGAGTGGAAGATCACGATCATCGATCGCTCCACCGTCAACCACTACCAGCCCGGCTGGCTGTTCGTGCCCTTCGGCGTCTACGACATCAAGGACTGCGTCCGTCCCCTGTCCGGCTTCATTCCCAAGGGCGTGGACTTCGTCAACGAGGAGATCACCAACATCGACCCCGTTGGCAAGGTCGTCACCACCACCAACGGCAAGCATGACTACGACTGGATCGTAGTGGCCACCGGCTGCTCGATCATGCCCGAGGAAATCGAAGGCATGATGGACGGCTGGAAGAAGAACATCCACGACTTCTACACCCCCAACGGCGCGGTGGACCTTTTCCACAAGCTCCAGCGCTTCGAAAAGGGTAAGATGATCCTGAACATCGCGGAGATGCCCATCAAGTGCCCGGTGGCTCCTCTGGAGTTCCTGTTCCTGGCCGACTGGTACTTCTCCACTCAGGACACCCGCCACAACATCGAGATCGAACTGGTGACCCCGCTCACCGGCGCGTTCACCAAGCCCGTGGCCGCCTCCATCCTGGGCAAGATCTGCGAAGAGAAGAACATCAAGATCGTTCCCAACTTCGAGATCGCTGCCGTCGACGCCGAGCGCGGCGTTGTCGAGTCCATGAAGGGCGACGAAGTGGAGTTCGACCTGATGGTCGCCATTCCGCCCAACTTCGGCTCCCAGGTGATCATCGATTCCGACATCGGCGACCCCATGGGCTACCTCAAGACCGACCACTACACCCTGAAGTCCCCGGATTACGAGAACATGTACATCCTGGGCGACGCCACCAACGTGCCGACCTCCAAGGCCGGCTCCGTGACCCACTTCGAGGCCGACGTGCTGGTGGAGAACCTGCACCGCGACATCGAAGGCCTGGCCCCGCGCCCCGAGTTCGACGGCCACTCCAACTGCTTCATCGTCACCGGTTACGAAAAGGCCGCGCTCATCGACTTCAACTACAAGGTCGAGCCGCTGCCGGGCAAGTATCCGTTCCCGGGCGTCGGTCCCTTCGGCCTGCTGGAAGAGTCCTACATGAACTACTGGGGCAAGATGATGTTCAAGTGGGTCTACTTCAACCTCATGCTCAAAGGTAAGGATCTGCCCCTCGAGCCCCAGATGTTCATGGCCGGCAAAAAACGCCCCAAGGGCTTCTAGGAGACCGGAACATGAGCAGCAAAGAGGATCTGATTCTCGAAAAACTCGGCAAGATAGAAGCCGAGCTGGCTGATATGCGTGAGGCCAGGGAGCCCATGGAAGATCTGATTCGTGATCTGAATCCGATCATGAAACAGGCGCTCTATGTCATGATCAACGAGTTCAAGGACGTCGAAGACGCCTTCCAGCTCGAGGACGTGATGCCCCTGGTCAAGAAGATCATGGTCAACGTTAAAAACCTGACCTGGTGCATGGATACGCTCGAAAGCCTCATCGACATGTGGAACACCATGGAGCCGATGATGAAGAGCGCCCTGCACAGCACGGTCCGCTACCTGGGCACCCTGGAGGCGCGCGGCGTGTTCCGCACCTACGAGGCCATGCTCGAGGTGCGCGCCAAGGTGGCCCAGCACTACGGCCCCGAGGACATCGAGGCCATGGGCGACAGCTTCGTCGCTCTGCTGGGTCTCTTGAAGAAGATGTCCACCCCGGAGATGATCGAGCTGCTGGACAAGCTCACGGATCTTCCGGCGAACATCAAGCTGGAAAACGCCAAGCCCATCGGCCCCATGGGCCTCGTGGGCGCGGTCTCCAACTCCGAGGTCAAGGCCGGCATCGGCGTGGCCATGGAGATGGTCAAGGCCCTGGGCAAGCTGAAATAACCATTTTGCGGCCCTCGCCGCGAAACTTGCGAGGTAATTATGGCCAAGAAGATCCTTATCATCGACGATGATCCCGAGATCATCTCGTATCTGAAGGATGTCTTTGAGGAAGCCGGCTACGAGACCGACGGCGCCAAGAACGGCATCGAAGGCCTGGAGAAGACTCAGGCCAGCAAGCCGGACCTGATCACCCTGGACATGGACATGCCCGCCCGCGGCGGCACCCTGTTCTATGTGAAGCTGCGCCAGGAACCGTCCCTGGCCGAGATCCCCGTTATCGTCATCAGCGGCGTCGGCCCCCGCCCGCCCGTTCTGTCCAAGAACGTGCCGGTGCTGACCAAGCCGGTGGACCCCGCCAAGACCGTGAAGATGGTCAAGGAGATGCTGGGCGACGCCTAGTCCCCACGCATCACGGGCAGATAATCCGCAAGGCGCGGGCTTTCCTGACGGGAGGCCCGCGCCTTCTTTGTTTCTCCACCTCCAAGGTCGATTTTTTACTGCATCTTGTGGCCTCTTGCGGAGCAGGGTACACAGGGTGCATCCGCCGTTTTCGGCGCGCGCCAGCCAAAGGAGAGGTGAAATGGGCGAGAAAGTCTTGCTGGTCGACGATGACGACGCCATCAGGGAGATCCTGGGCCTTTCCATCGCGGACCTGGGATACGACGTCATCACCGCGGCCAACGGCGAGGAGGCCATCGCGGCCTTCACGGTCAACGAACCGAGCATCGTCCTGACCGACATCAAGATGCCGGGCATGGACGGCATCGAGCTCCTGCGCAGGCTCAAGCAGCTCGACCCTGAGGCCGAGGTGATCATGATCTCCGGTCACGGCGACATGGACCTGGCCCTCAAGAGCCTGCAGTACGAAGCCCTGGATTTCATCACCAAGCCCATCCGCGACGAACTCCTGGTGAACGCCCTCAAGCGCGCGACGGACAAGATCGTGATGCGCCGCCAGATCAAGGAGCACACCCAGAACCTGGAGCGCATCGTCAAGGAGAAGTCCGCCAAGCTGGTGGAGCTGGAGCGGCAGCTGGCCGTCGGGCAGGTGGTGGAGGGGCTCTCCACCGCCATGCGCAGCCTGGTGCAGTCCTTCACGGACGGGCCCAGCTACTTCAACGAGCTCCCCTGCTTCATCTCCATCCACAACCGCTACCTCGAGATAGTGGCCGTCAACCAGCTCTACCAGGACCGCCTGGGCGACCTGGTGGGCCATAACAGCTGGGAGGCCTACGCCGGTCGCCAGGGGAGCGGCAACGCCTGCCCGGTCTGGAAGACGATCAACGAGGGCAAGGGCCTGCGCAGCCGCGAAACCCTCATGGGCGTCGACGGCCAGGAGCTTCCCGTGATTGTGCACACCGCGCCCATCTTCAACAACGAGGGGCAGGTGGAGCTGGTGATCGAGCTCTCGGTGGACGTCACCGAGGTCGGCCGCCTGCAGGAGGAGCTGCGCGCCGCCCGCGAAAAATACCACCGCCTCTTCGACGCCGTGCCCTGCTACATCTCCGTGGTGGACAGGGACCACAAGCTGGTGGAGGCCAACCGCCGCTTCCGCCAGGATTTCGGCGAATGCCGCATGGGCAAGTGCTTCGAGCTGTTCAAGCACCGCGAAGACCCCTGCCAGGAGTGCCCCATCGTCACCACCTTCTCCGACGGGCAGACCCACCAGTGGGAGACCGTGGTCACCACCAAGGGTGGCGAGCAACTCATCGTGCTGATCCAGACGGCCCCCATCTACGACGACAAGGGCGAGATCGAGCAGGTCATGGAGATATCCACGGACATCACCCAGATCAGGCAGCTCCAGGACCATCTGGCCTCCCTGGGGCTGATGCTCGGCTCCATGTCCCACGGGGTCAAGGGGCTGCTCACCTCGCTGGACGGCGGCGTGTACAAGGTGGAGGCGGGGCTCAAGCGCGAGGATCCGCAGCGCGTGCGCGAGGGCTGGGCCATCGTCCGCGACAAGATCGGGCGCATCCGCAAGATGGTGCTTGATATCCTCTATTACGCCAAATCGCGCGAGACCGAGTGCGTGCCCGTGCGCCTGGACTCCTTCGGGGACGACATGGCCGCCATCATCGGGCCCAAGGCGGCGTCGCGCAACGTGGAGTTCAAGCTGGAGGTCGCCCGGGACGCAGGCGTCATGGACATGGACGAGACGGCCATGTCCGCCGCGCTGGTGAACTTCCTGGAGAACTCCGTGGACGCCTGCGCCGAGGACGACACCAAGCCCAACCATTTCGTGGCCTTCCGCATCGCCGGCGACGCCGACTGCGTGCGCTTCGAGATTGCTGACAACGGCATCGGCATGGACCAGGAGACAAGGGAGAAGATGTTCACGCTGTTCTTCTCCTCCAAGGGGTCGCGGGGCACGGGGTTGGGGCTGTTCATCTCCAACCAGGTGATCGAGCGCCACGGCGGCAGGATCGACGTGGAGTCGGAGCATGGCAAGGGCACCACGATCATCATCAAGCTGCCAAGGCTCCACGGGGAGGAGGGCAAGGCGCGCTGCGAGGATTGAGGGGGGAAGACTGGCGGAGCGTGACGCTCCAGATGCGCGGAGGCGCCGGTCTTGACGGGGACGCGGGACCGTGCCGCGAAGCCGTATGGGGTTCCAAAGGGCACTGCAGGAGTTCGTCCTTTGGCCGCTGGAGGCCACACAACAATGTAGAGGCTGTCTAGGCCACTGGTGCCTTCCAGGAATCAGTCTTATCTGGTGGGTGCATTTCCGGTTCGCCGGGGCGAGGGAGGCCAGGGTGCGGCATCTATTCGAATCGCTCAAGAGCAAGCTGATCGTCAAGATCACGCTGCCGGTGGCGTTCATCCTGTTCGCCAGCATCTTCCTGTGGTCCTTCTACCACGTCGAGTACCAGAAGGAAGCCACCATCGAGAACGTGATCATGGGCGCGGACCGCGTTTCGAGCACCATCAAGCTCGGCCTGCACTACGCCATGATGCTCAACTCCCGCGAGGACATCCAGGCCATCGTCAACAACCTCTCCAAGCTGCGCGAGGTGCGCAACGTGCGCATCATCAACAAGGCCGGGGAGGTGATGTTCGCCAGCAACCCCGAGCAGGCCCACAACGTGGTCTCCCGGCGCGACCCGCTCTGCCAGGCCTGCCACATCTACACCGTGCCCAAGCTCAAGCCCACCCTGGGCGAGGCCATCTACAAGGACGCCCAGGAAGACGGCGAACGCGTGCTGCGGCTGGTGAGCCCCATCGCCAACGAACCCGGTTGCTCGGACGCCTCCGGCTGCCACTTCCACCGCCCGGACGAGCAGATCCTCGGCGTGCTGGACCTGGCCTTCTCGCTCACGGACGTCGACCCGCTCATCCGCCAGAGCAAACAGCACACGGCCTACCTGGCCTTCATCCAGTTCCTGGTCACTTTCGCCACGCTGGCGCTCCTGTTCGTGGTGCTCATCAAGAAGCCCATCAACAGCATCATCCAGGACGCCAGGCTCATCGCCCAGGGCCGCGGCCTCCTGCCCAAACGCATCGAGTCCGGCGACGAGATCGGGCAGCTGGCCCAGGCCATCCACCAGATGGGCAACGACCTTGTGGCCAAGAACAACCAGCTCTCCCTGCAAAAGAACCTCTACCAGGATCTTTTCGAGGGCGTGCCCTGCATCATCACCGTGCAGGACAGGGACTTCAAGCTGCTGCGCTTCAACCGCACCTTCGAGGAGAAATTCAACGCCAGCGTGGGCGAGTTCTGCTACAAGGCCTACAAGAACCGGGACTCCAAATGCCCGGACTGCCCCGTGGAGAAGACCTTCAAGACCGGTGAGTTCTACACCACGGAAGAGAGCGGCTGCTACCGCGACGGCTCCCGCGCGCACTGGATCGTGAACACGGCCCCGGTGTACGACTCCGACGGCAACCTGGTGGCGGCCATGGAGATGTGTCTGGACATCACCGAGCGCAAGGAGCTCGAAGGCGAGTTCAAGCGTTCGGAGAAGAAGTATGTGGACATTTTCAACAACATACCCAGCGCCGTCTTCGTGCTGGACCAGGCCGACTTCACCATCCGCGACTGCAACCGCGGCGCTGTGAGCCTCTACGGCTGGACCAAGGGCGAGTTCTCCCGCATGTCCTTCCTGGACCTCTTCTCGGACCTGGAGAAGGACGAGTTCATCGATGCGGCCGAGCAGGGCGGCGAGATAAGCCAGGCCAAACACCACACCAAGGAGGGGCGCGAGATCTTCGTGAGCATCAGCATCTCGCCCTCGGAGTTCAACCAGAACAAGGTGTATCTGGTCACCGTCAGCGACATCACCACCAGGCTGGAAACGGAGCAGCAGCTCATCCAGGCCAGCAAGATGGCCACCCTGGGCGAGATGGCCACGGGCGTGGCCCACGAGATCAATCAGCCCCTGGCCGTGATCCAGACCAGCGTGGACTTGGTGAAGCGTAGCCTGAACAAACAGGAGATGCCCCCGGAATCCCTGCTCAAGCGCGTGACGGAGCTCATCGGCACGCAGGTGGAGCGGGCCTCCAAGATCATCACCCACATGCGCGAGTTCGGGCGCAAGTCCAAGATCGAAATGGAGGAGGTGGCAATCAACGACGTGCTGCGCCGCTCCCTGGATTTCTTCAGCCAGCAGCTCGCCCTGCGCAGCATCGAGGTGGTCTGGGACCTGGACGACAAGTTGCCCCTGGTGCGCTGCGAGCCAAACCGCATGGAGCAGGTTTTCACCAACTTCCTCATCAACGCCCGCGACGCCATCGAGGAGCGCAGGGAGAAGGACGGCCCCGGCGCGCCCCCCGGGCGGGTGACCATCAAGACCATGCACAACCGCGACAGCGTCACCGTGCGTATCAGCGACAACGGCACGGGAGTGCCCGAATCCCTGGCGGACAAGATCTTCGAGCCTTTCTTCACCACCAAACAGGTGGGCAAGGGCACGGGGCTCGGGCTCTCCATCAGCTACGGCATCGTGAAGGAGTACGGCGGCAGCATCAACGTGACCAACAACGATGACGGCGGGGCCAGCTTCTTCATCAGGCTGCCGGCGGCCAACGGGCGTCCCGAGGAGGCGGCCTGAGGCCGCGACGGGGAGGGGCGAACGCGCTGGATGCCTGGCGGAGTCGCGAAGCCGGGATGGGACAGTCAGGAAGAGGATGCCTCCGGCGGCCAAAGGGAGTTCCTCCCTTTGGAATCCCGCTGCGCTTCGCGTTCGCCCGGGCACGCTTGTGGCCGGAGGGGGCAAGTCTCCAGCCGTGGTGAAGCAACAGAATAAAGGGCCTGCCCGCGATTGCGGACAGGCCCTTTTTTTCGTGCAAGAGAGGCGGGGTTAGCCGCGCGGCAGGGCCCGCACGGAGCCGCCCGCCTCGCCGTGCAACTCGTCAATTATACGCTGCAGCTCGTTGGACTGCTCCAGCAGGCCACGAATGGACTCGGCGGAGCTGCCCACGCTGTGCTTGGTCCTCTGGGTCAGCTCGCTCACGGCGCCCAGGGAGCGGTTGATCTCCTCTGAGGCCGAGGATTGCTCCTCGGAGGCGGCTGCGATGCTCTGGATCTGTTCGGCGGCGGCCTGGGCGCCCCGCACCAGCTCGGAGAGGACCTCGCCGGACTGGTCGGCCAGGCTGCCGGCCAGGGAGATGGACTCCAGGGCGCGGTCCGTGTTGGCGATGCTCTCCCGTGCGGAGTGCTGGATGGCCCCGATGCTCGCGCTGACCTCCTGGGTGGCGCTCATGGTCTTCTCGGCCAGTTTGCGCACCTCGTCGGCCACCACAGCGAAGCCCCGCCCGGCGTCGCCCGCCCTGGCAGCCTCGATGGCTGCGTTGAGGGCCAGCAGGTTGGTCTGGTCCGCGATGTCGGAGATCACGGTCAGGATGCGGTCGATGTCGTGGGAGCGCTTGCCCAGGTCGTCCATGTTGGACTTGAGGGCCTGGGCCTGCTCGCCCACCTGGCGCATGGCCTGGATGGAGTCGTCAACCACCTGGCGGCCCTGCTGCGCCTTGGCGCGGGCCTGCTCGGCCTGGGTGGAGGCTGCGGCGGCGCTGCGGGCCACGTCCATCACGGCCTCGGCCATCTGCTCCATATTGGTGGCGGTCACCTGGATGCGCTCGTTCTGCTCGTCGGCGCTGGAGCGGATTTCCTCGGATTGGCCGGAGATGGCGTTGGTGGCCGAGCCCACGCTGGCCACAACGGATGTGAGGCGTGAGGCGGCGGCGGCCATTCCCTCGCTGCGGGCCAGTTCGGCCAGCGCGGTAGCCTTTTCGGCCTGGGCGCGGGCTTCGTCGGCGGCGTGGGCTTTTTCCTCGGCTTCGGCTGTCTTGGCCTCGATGTCCTGGATGTTGCGGCGCAGGGTGGCCACCATGGTGTTCAGGGCGGTCTGCATCCGGGCGGCCTCGTCGCGTCCGAAGACGTCGAGGTGCACGTCAAGGTCTCCGTCGGCGCAGCGGGTGGCGGCTGCGGTGGCCTCGCGGATGGGGCCGGAGATGCTTGCGATGATGATCCCCGAAAGGCCGATGATAAGCACAAGGCCGCCGCCGATGCCGGAGAAGATGGCCGTGAGGATGGAGCCGATGCGCTCCTCGCTGTTGTTGCGGATGCGCGCCTTCTCCTTGTCGATGTTGTCGATGTACACGCCTGTGCCGAGCCACATGGTGGTGCCGGGAATCATGGTGGCGTAGGCAAGCTTGGGCTGGTCGCCCTGGCCGGGCTTGGGGAAGACGTACTCGACGAATCCTCCGCCGGCCTTGGCCTTGTCCATCAGCTCGCGCACGAAGTAGACGTTGTTCTTGTCCTTGGTCTGGCCAAGATCCTGGCCCTGGGCGTCCTTCTTGGTCGGCAAGGCCACGTTGACCGTGTTCTCATAGACGAAATAGTAGCCGGACTTGTCCTGCTCGAAGCGGATGGGGTCCACCATGGCGCGGATGATCTCCACGCGCCGTGCGGAGTCCTTCTCGTCCTTGATGGCCACGCCGATGCCCTGCGCCAGAGATTCTGAGGCCACGGAGAGCTTCTGCTTCTGTTCGGCCAGCATGATCTCCTGGGCGGCCTGGATGTTGTTGTCCAGCACCTGCTTGATGCCCAGGTAGAACACGGTCACCGCGCCGCCGGTGAAGACGGAGAAGAGTATCAACAGCAGTGCGAAACGCCAGGAGATGGAAAAATTTCTGAAGAAACCGACGATTCCCGATGCTGAGCGCGTAGGGTTGGCCATGGAGAGAGCCTCCTCAAGCCGCTCGCGTCAAAGCGGCCGCTAACAATATGATAGTCCGAAAGAAACTTTTGGGTTGGTCTAGTAATCCTGTGGGGAGGCTTTCCGAGGGCGCGTCGCCTTCCGCAGGCACATGCAACGTTGCAGAAAAAAGGGGGAGTCCAGAGCGGACTCCCCCATGCAAGGCAGAGTCAAGCCGTTGCTAGGAAGGCAGCATCCACTTCAGCGGGTAGGCCATGAGCATGGTCAGCACGCAGATGAAGAGCAGCATCGCAACGGAGTGCCACAGGGTGAAGCGGAAGATGTCGCCGTCCTTGCCGTGCAGGCCGGTGGCGGCCACGCCGACGGCGATGGACTGGGGCGAGATCATCTTGCCGGTAACACCACCGGAGGTGTTGGCGGCGGCGCACAGTTCGGGGGAGACGCCGATGGCCTGTGCGGTGGTCTTCTGCAGGTTGCCGAAGAGCAGGTTGGACGAGGTGTCGGAACCGGTCAGGAACACGCCCAGCCAGCCCAGGATGGGGGCGAAGAACGGGAACAGGACGCCGGTGCCGGCCAGGGCCAGGCCCAGGGTGGTGGACATGCCGTTGGCGTTCATGATGAAGGCCAGGCCGACGATGTTGCCGATGGAGACGATGGGCCAGCGCAGCTGGTGGATGGTGCGGCCAAAGCAGCCGATGGCCTTGCCCACGCCGTAGTTGGGCATGATGAAGATGGCCATGATGCCGGAGAGCAGGATCGCGGTGCCGGCGGCGGCCAGGGGCTGGAACTTGAAGATCACGGCCTGGAGAGCGGGCTGGCCGTTGACCATCTTGGCGATCATGTTGTGGTACATGGGCCAGGGGATTTCCACGTTGACCATCTTGGCCAGGGGGCCCTTGATGGAGGGCCAGCCCTGGATCAGCACCAGGACGGCCAGGATGATGTAGGGCATCCAGGCGCGCACGATCTCGCCGGCGGAGTAGTTGCACACGGCGGGGCCGGTGGGCGCGGGCTCATCGGGGAAGTGGAACACGGTCTTGGGCTTCCACACACGCAGGAATCCCCACAGCGCGATGATGGTCACGATGGCCGACAGGATGTCGGGCAGGGTGGGGCCGTGGAAGTTGGACATCAGGAACTGGGTGCCGGCGAAGGACACACCGGCCACGAGCAGGGCGGGCAGGACTTCCATGGTGCGCTTGAAGCCGCACATGGTGACGGACAGCCAGATGGGCACGAGCACGGCCAGGAAGGGCAGCTGGCGGCCAACGATGGCGGAGATGTGCATCTCGTCCAGCTTGGTGGCGCCGGCCAGGGCGGTGATGGGGATACCGACCGCGCCGAAGGCCACGGGGGCGGTGTTGGCCAGCAGGCAGAGGCCGGCGGCGTACAGGGGGTTGAAGCCCAGGCCCACCAGCATGGCCGCGGTGATGGCCACGGGGGTGCCGAAGCCGGCGGTGCCTTCAATGAAGGAGCCGAAGGCGAAGCCGATGAACACGGCCTGCAGGCGGCGGTCGTCGGTGATGCACGCCAGGGAGTTCTTGATGATCTCGAACTCGCCGGACTCAACAGTCATGTTGTAGACCCAGATGGCGGTGATGACGATCCACACGATGGGGAACAAACCGTACACGAAGCCGTACGAGTAGGAACCGATGGCGGTGGACGCCGGGATACCCCAGAAGGCGATGCCCAGCACCAGGGCCAGCAGAGAGGCGATAGCGCCGGCCACATGGCCCTTCATGCGTTTCACGGCCAGGAAGTAAAACAGGGCGTAGATCGGGATACCGGCTACCAATGCCGAAATCCCAATGCTTTTGCTAATGGGGTCATAGATTTGGGTCCAGGCTTCCATCATTTCCTCCTTCAATGGGTTGTACGAATTACCTCAGGGTTTGGGCGTAAAGCTCCACAGGATGCTTGACGGCGATACGGTCGCCGGCTTGAGACATCATGTCCGCGATCTGCATCATGCAGGCGGGGCAACCCGCCGCCACAATATCCGCCCCTGTGGCTACGATGCTGTCACGCTTCTTCTTGCCGATCTTCGTGGAGACACTGTAATGCTGCAGGTTGAACGATCCGCCGCAGCCGCAGCAGACGTCCGAGCCCGTCATCTCCACCACCTGCAGGTTGGGGTTGGCCTTGAGCGCGGTCCTGACCTGACCCGACACACCCAAGCTCTTCTTGAGGTGGCAGGGATCATGGACCGTGACCTTCTTGGCGTCGGAAGTCGGTTCGACCGTGGTAACGCCCAGTATGTCCACAATAAAGGCGTTGATGTCCATGGCCTTGCCAGCAAGCATCTCGATCTGGTCGCGTTCCGCCTGGGAGAACCCTTCGTTCATCAGCGGCCACACATGGTGGAAAGCCGACGTGCAGGTGCCGCAAGGGGTGATAATGTAATCGAAATCACCCTTTCCGAACACCTTGAGGTTCATCCGGACGAGGTCCTGGTAACTCGCCAGGTCGCCGGAGGCCAGGGAGGGAACGCCGCAACAGACCTGCGCGGTGGGCATGTAAACGCCCACTCCGTGATGCTCGAACACCTTCAGGATGGATTCGCCGACGCTGGTGAACATCTTGTCCACCACGCAGCCGTAGAAGAAAGCGACTTTGATGCCGCTTTTACCCGGAGCGGTGTTCAGGTTGCCGACGCTGCGAAGAGGCTTGTCCGCCAGGGAGAGCAGGTGACGATCGCCCAGAAGCGGTGAGAGCAGCTTGGAACAGGAAGACCCGATGATGTCGTTCACCGGGGAAGTGAAGAACCCCTGGAACTTGGAGCCAAGCGCCAGAAGGGTGTTGAACAGTTTGGGCTTGGTGAGCATGCCCCTGAAGATCGCCTTCTTGATCGGAGAGAGCCCGATGTAGGCGGTGATGATGGCCCGGGCCTTGATGAAGATATCCACGGCCTTGACGCCCGAGGGGCAAGCCGCCGCGCAGGAGCCGCACAGCAGGCACTTGTCCAGGCGGTCCTTAACGGCCTTGGTGTCCTTGATCATCTCGTGGGCGAGGAATTCGAGCAGCGCGATCTTGCCGCGCGCCACGTCGGCCTCGCGGCCGGTCTCGGCGAACAGGGGGCACACGCTCTGGCACATGCCGCAGCGCATGCAGCCGACGATCTGGTCGTCGAGTTCGCCGAGGAGTTTGAGCATCTGGTTCAGGTCGGCCATTGTCTTACTCCCCAAGGATCTTGCCAGGATTCAGGATGTTCTTGGGGTCCACGGCGGCCTTGATGCGCTTGGAGAACAGGACGCTGGCGCGGTTGGTCTCCTTCTCCATGTACTTGGACTTGGCCAGGCCGATGCCGTGCTCGCCGGAGAGGGTGCCGTCCAGAGCCAGGGCGGCGGCGAAGATGGCGTCAACGCCCTTCTCAACGCGGTGGAACTCTTCCTTGTCGCGGCGGTCGCAAAGGATGGTCGGGTGCAGGTTGCCGTCGCCCGCGTGGCCGAAGGTGCCGATGGTGAGCTTGAATTCCTTGGCGATCTTGGCCAGTTCTTCCATCATGGCCGGAATCTTGGAACGGGGCACGGTGGCGTCTTCCAGCACGGTGGTGGGACGCAGGCGCGCCAGGGAGGACAGGGCGGCGCGGCGGGCTTCCCACACCTTGTTGCGCTCCACGGCGTCCTTGGCAACCTGCAGGCGCACGCAGCCGTTGTCCTGGCAGATCTTCTCCACCTTGGCGGCATCCTCGGCGACCTGGGCGGGGTGGCCGTCCACCTCGATGAGCAGCAGCGAACCGGCGTCGGTGGGCAGGCCGACCTTGGCGAAGCCTTCCACGGCGCCGATGGTGAAGTTGTCCATGAACTCCAGGGTGCAGGGCACGACCTTGGCGGCGATGATGGCCGACACGGAGCGGGAGGCGGTCATGACGTCGGGGAAGATGGCCATCATGGCCTTGGAGGCCTGCGGCGGGGGCACGAGCTTGAGGATGAACTCGCTCATGACGGAGAGGGTGCCCTCGGAACCGACCATCAGCTGCGGGATGTTCAGGCCGGTGACGCACTTGACCGTCTTGGAGCCGGACTTGCAGTAGTTGCCTTCGTTATCAAAGAAGTTCACGCCCATGACGTAGTCTTTGGTGACGCCGTACTTCAGGCCGCGCAGGCCACCGGCGTTCTCGGCCACGTTGCCGCCCAGGGTTGAGGCCGCCTGGCTGCCCGGATCGGGGGGGTAGAAGAGGCCCTTGGCGGCCACGGCGTTGGCGAACTTGGCGGTGATGGTGCCAGTCTGCACGACCGCGTACATGTCCTCCTCGTTGATCTCGATGATCTTGTCGAGGGCGTTGGTCAGCAGGACGACGCCGCCCTTGCTGGGGATGGTGCCGCCGGAAAGGTTGGTGCCGGCCCCGCGAACGGTAAGGGGCAGCCCGTTGTCGTTGCAGAGCTTCACAATCTTGCCCACGGCTTCCATCTCGGTGGGGCGGACCACCACGGAGGGCAGCACGGGGTCGAGGACCGCGGCGTCGTAGGAATAGGAATGCTTGTCCGCCTCGGCATCCATGACGTTTTCGGCGCCGACGTAGGAGGCGAGAGTTTGCTTGAGCGATGCGCTGACCATCGAATCTTCTCCCGGTGATAAATAGTTGCGGTGTTCTCCCCGGTCAGGGAGGGAATTCGGTCGCATGCTCTTAACAACTTCCGTGCCAAGCACGGAGAATGAAAATAAAGCTGTAAAATCGATTTGTTACGCGCTGGGCCTGCCTAAGAGGGGTTAAGCGTCCAGAAAGCCGGATTGGATTTTTTTGTTTATGATTGAAGCTGGTTAAGAACTGTTGTGCGACGATTGCGTGCCACTCGAACAGCGTCTGTTTTTTCGGATGAAAGCGCTGTTTCCGATTTTTCAGACGCCCACCATTCCAGGCATGACACCCTGAACCTTGCTTTAACCACGTAGCTCTTGGTCACCGGGTGGCGGCAGATCGTCCATCTCGTGCGTCTGGGGGGGAGGCGAGTCCCGCTCTCCCGCTGCAGACGAACTTGGTAGGCTGTTTCCGCAGCTAAGGCTACGAAATATTTCGTGCATTCCCCTTCAGCACGAAACAAAGCGGCCGGGGCGACAGGCCCAGGCCGCTTTCTGTGTTCAGGACTCCGCAGGGCTAGAATTTGTACTGCAGGCCCACGGCGATCAGGAAGGCGTCTCCTCTCTTGGCCTGGTCCACGAACCTCCTGCCCCACACCGAGGAGTCGAACTCCCCGTGGGACCAGCCCAGGTTGGCCATCAGGGCCAGGTTCTCATGGATGTTGTAGGTATTATCCAGATTGATGCCGGCCACGTATTCGGAGTCGGCCAGGTCGTGCCCCATCTGGTAGTAGGTTCCGGCGCCGAGAAGGGCATTGGCCGCGCGCAAGCCTTTGGCCGAGTTGGTGCCGTGGGCGTAGGCGAAAGTCAGGCGGTGCTTGAGGTCCGGCAGGAAGCTCACGGAGTTCAGCGAGGCGGAGAAGCCCCAGGTGCCCACCGCGTTGACGCCCATGGTGTTGTTCACGAAGGCCTGGTCCGTGTCGAAAAGGAAGGACGTGCTGGGACCCCAGGCGGAAACGATCTGGGGCATGCGCTCCGAGCCGTTGCGCAGGGAGCCGTCTTCGCCGGTTGACCACCAGAAGGCCAGTTGCGGGGTGAGCGCGTCGAATCCGGTGTACTCGGCCGCGAAGTCCAGGAACCAGCCTTGGCGCTTGTTGTGCGCCCTGTCGGAGAGGTTGCCCCCTCCGTAGATCAGGTCAGCGTAGAACTTGAAGGGGTCCAGGGTGGTAACCTCGAACGCCCCGCCCGCCCAGAGGAACATGTTCTGGGCGTTACGCACGCCGAAGGGCTCAAGGGCGTACTGCCCGGCCGAGAACAAGGTCTGGGCCAGGGTATTGCTGTAGAGGCCTCCGCCGCCCACGGAGGTGCCCGCATAGTCGGCGTCGCGTCCGGTCACGGCCAGCAAGGCCCAGGGAGTGGCGCTGAAGCCTTCCACTGTCACGGGCAGGCTCAGGTAATACCCGTCGAACTCGTCGGGAACCTGGCGGGTGGTCTTGTCGAAATCCTTGTTGGTGTCCAGCAGGCGCATGAAGCCGCCGGTGAAGGAAAGGGTATCCTTGATGAGGAGAAGGCTGACCATCGCCGCCGCGGCTTCGCTGTCCAGCACGATGGAGCTGCCTCCGAAGAAGGAGCTGTGCGCCACGGTGAAGGGCTGGCGGCCAACCGTGAACTCGGCCTCCGTGCCGGGCAACTTGAACTGCAGGTAGGCCTGGTAGACGTCGATGGCCACGGCGGGGTTGTCCACCTTGAAGGTCCCGTCGCCCCACACGCCGTTGTTCACACGGATGCCCAGGCGGAACTTCAGGTCCTCGTTGGCGATGAAGTCCGTGCGCAGGCGGAAGCGCTCCCACACGGTGAAGGGGTCCCCCGTCTGGGCGCCGTCACCGTTCCAACCGGTGTAGTTGGTCTTGCTGAACCAGTTGCCGTGGACGCGGACGTCACCGGTCATCTTCACTTCCGAGCCGGCCTTGGCGGCCCCCCCAAGCAGGACCAGCCCCGCCATAAAGGCCAGGGCCATGAATCCTTTCATTTTCATTACTTCCTCCGTGTTATGGTGCTCATGCTCAAGGCTTCAGCCGTTCGATTCGTCGCGCTAGCCGCCCCGACATTTCCGCGTCTTCCAGGATAAAGGGATGACCGCCGTTGGGTGGTCATCAGAAGGGACACATGACCTTTGCTCGCGATCACCGTCCGCCCGGGAGGCGAGGCCCCCCTTGATGCGGAATGCGAGCAGCTCTGGTCTGGCTTTCGGCGCTGTGCTGGGAACTCATGCTGAAAATGATTTTCAATGTCAATGCAAGGGAAACAGAAACAGCACATGCCGAGAATGAGCCGGAATGCGCATCAAGGGGGCGAGGGGACGGCAAACGCCGAGCGGATTCACCGGGCGAGGCGACTCGACAAAATAGCTGTCAAAACGGAGGAGTGAGGGTCAAGCTGACCGCTGCGCGTCCCGTCGCCTGCACTCGAAAGGGGGAGGTGAATGCACTTCGAGGCAGCGGGGCGAGGCAGCGGGGCGAGGTAGCGGGGCGAGGCAGCGGGGCGAGGCAGCGGGGCGAGGCAGCGGGGCGAGGTAGCGGGGCGAGGCAGCGGGGCGAGGTAGCGGGGCGAGGTAGGGGAAGCGCAGACGGGGTATGGCATTGATGGGATGTGCCGATGGCCAAAGCGTAAACAGTGCCGGCGGGTTGCCGCACGATGCAGGCTGTTGAGGATGAAGGCAAACACGGCACGGAGGATATGAGGCATTCCCACATCAGGTCGAAGATATCTCGTGTCATCGGGCGTGGAGGCCTTCCGTCAGCCGCGGGCGTTTGCGGCTGTAGAACAAGGCGGGAGAAAAAGGAGGGGCGTTGGGACCGTCACATTCGATGACGCCAGAAATAAAAACGGCCGGGGCTTTCGCCCCGGCCGCAGGTCGCTTGGTCAAGCAGCCACTAGAAGTGGTAGCGCAGACCGAAGGCCACCTTCCAGGCGTCGCCATTCTTGGCCTGGTTCACGAAGCGGCGGCCCCAGATGGACTTCTCGAACTCGCCGTGAGCCCAGCCGGTCTCGCAGATGAGGGCCAGGTTCTCGTAGATGTTGTACTGGGAATCGAAGTTGATGCCCAGGGTGTACTCGTTGACGGACAGGTCACGACCCATCATCACGTAGTTGCCAGGCCCGCCGGTCAGCAGGTTGGCGTTCTTCAGCGCGCGGGAGGAGTTGGTGCCGCGGGCGTAAGCGAAGGTCAGGCGGTGGGTCAGATCCTGCATGAAGGTGATCTTGTCCAGAGCGAACACGAAGCCCCAGCTGCCGACGGAGTTGGTGGTGATGGAACCGAAGTTCAGCTCCTGGTTGGTGTCGAACAGGAAGGAGTTCGAGGGACCCCAGTAGTTGACCACGGAGGGCATACGCTCGGAACCGTTGCGGGTGGAGCTGTCCTCACCGGTGGAGTACCAGAAGGTGAGCTGGGGGGTGAGCATGTCGAAGCCGGTGTACTCGGCGGCGACGTCGAAGAAGAAGCCGCCGCGCTTGTTGCCGGAGCTGCCCTGGGTGTTGCCCTCGCCGTAGATCACGTCGGCGTAGAACTTGAAGGGATCAAGAGCGGTCACCGCGAACGAGGAACCGATCCACCAGTAGACGGGCTGGGAAGCGCTGATGCGGCTCAGACCGGAGTAGGTGGAGGCGGACAGCAGGTAGTTGGCCAGGTTCTCGTTGGTGTTGGGGCCGCCGTTGCCAACCCAGGTGGAGTAGTTGGCATTCTTGCCGGCGACGGTGATCAGGCCCCAGGGGGTGGCGCTGAAGCCGTTGACGGAGATGGGCAGGCTCAGGAAGTAGCCGTCGAACTCGTCGGGCACCTGCTTGGTGGTGGGGTCGAAGTCCTTGTTGGAGTCAAGGAAGCGGATGAAGCCGCCGACGACCTTCAGGCTGTCCATGACGGGGATGGACACCAGCGCGGCAGCGGCGCGGGTGCCGCCGAACACGGGGTTGGAGCCCAGCCAGTCAACGGACATGGGCAGGTCGACGTTCTGCAGGCCGATGGTGAACTGCACGTCGGTGTTGGGCCACTTGAACTGCATGAAGGCCTGGTAGACCTGGATGGACACGGCCGGGTTGTCCACGGTGAAGGTGCCGGAACCCCAGGGGTTGTCGTTCACGCGGATGCCAAGGCGGAACTTGAGGTTCTCGTTGGCGATGAAGTCGGTGCGCAGGCGGAAACGCTCCCAGATGGTGAAGGAGTCGTAGGTCTGCCGACCGCGGGCGTCCCAACCGGTGTAGTTGTACTGGGACCAGAAGTTACCGTAGATGCGGGCGTCGCCGGTCATCTTGACTTCGGTGGCGGCCTGAGCGGCAACCGCGCCGAGGGCAAAGCTGACGAGCAGAGCCAGGGCCATAAGGCGTTTCATTGTTCCATCCTCCTCTTAGAATAATCCAAAGGGCCTCTGCCGAGGGCACGTCCAGGTGGGAATTCGCCCTCCGGAAGCGGAGGCTTCCGGGAATCCCCTCGTGCCCTGTGGCCTGTGGATGCGCGTTACGGCCTGGGCAGCCCGCGCGTGTCGGTAAAAAAACTTGTACCTTTCCACGGCCGAAACTTCTGTAGATGGAAATGTTACAGGTGGCAAGACAAAATAAATAACAAATTTGTCGTTTGCATCAAAAAAGCTTCGGATCATCCCTTCTTGAAATGTACGGGGTTAGCGAAAATTCCGGTGACCGGAACGGAGGGGTTCAAATCTTTCAACCGGCAGAAGCAGGCCGCAGCGGGGCATGCAGTCCCCCCAGCCAGCTCCCTAGCGATGGAAGGGTGGCTAATGGTCTGGGATCGCACGGATTCTTGGTGTGAATTGCGTCCATGCCTCACGGAGTGCCGCTCAGGCATGGGCTGGCGCTGGTCTGTGCGCCCCTTCAGCCCGGAACAGCCGGGGTAACGGAACAGGCTGTCCAACGTTACCAAACCGTAATAAAGAAAATGATGTTTCTCCACATGCATTGAGCCGAATCCGCGGCTCAATCTGCCTGGGCGCGACAGGGAACGTTACGGCTCGTGGCGTGGGGATGAGGTGGAGGCTAGTGCGGAGCCTGCTGCCGGCCCCGCAGTCGCAAGCGAACGAAGCGCGGTTCGGGCAGTGACCCGTCCGGGGAGCATTTGGGGCAGCCGTCATAGATCAGGAGGCAGTCAGAGCCGAGGCTGTCCGCTGGGATGCCCATCCATAACAGGACCTCACTCGGGTCGCGGAAGATGACGGGGGACCTGCAACGGCCGCATTCGGCGTAGAGCAGTGAGGCGTCGAACAGTCTGGTCATGGTCCACCCTCGTTCAAGGATGAATATGTCAAACCTCGCTGGCTCCTGAATGTCACCCGGCGCACTGGGTGTCAATGCGGCGCAACACGAGCGAGCCGGCGTCCCGCTACGGGAAGCCGGCTCGATGTTTTCGTAATCTGGCGGATTAGTCGGCCTTTTTGCGGCGTTCCCAGAGGCGCATGTCCTGCATTTTCTTGCGGCGTGCGCGCTGGAGTTCCTTGCAGACCAGGGGCATGTCCTTGGTGTAGCCCCACTTGGCACGGTACTCGTCCGGAGTGAGCCCGAATTTTGCCAGGTGGCGCTTGGTGATGACCTTCATGGACTTGCCGGATTCCATGCAGATGATGCTTTTTTCGCGGATGGCTTTTTTTGCGTCGAGCGGACGTCCGGGGGCGCCCTCCACGGGAGAGGAGGGGGTGAAGCCCTGCACCACTGCCTTGAGTCCAACCACAAGGTTCTGGACCATCGTCACGATCTCTTGGGCGGTCATGATCCGAACTTTGGCCTGGGCCCTTACGATTTCAAGGGCTTCTTTGAGATAGTCGTCCATGCGGTCTCCTTCGTGATTATCGTACGTCATCCTGATTGAGGCCGTTAGGCTCCAGGAGGAGTAGCGAATATTGCGGAATTGTAAATATGTAATTTATTGATCCGTGCAACATGTCGGCCCGGCGGGTTGGTTATGCCGGTTCATGGATGTCGGCCTGCAGCGGGTTCCGGGCCAAGCGCGACGCGAACAAGGGGCCCTGCCCGATCTGTATCCCCATGTTGCGCAGCATGGAGACCTGGGGCCTGCTGCGCACGCCCCGCGCGGCTGGGAGCATGAGCAGGTTGGCCGCGTAGGCGCTGAAGTCGAGCAGCGCGGCGCGGGCCTCCGAGTCGTTCTCGTGGCAGAGGGTGTCCAGGGGGTCCAGGCGCAGCACATCCGCGGGCAGTCGCTCCACGTAGAGCGAGGGCATGGCGCCGAGGCAGCAGACATCGATGCCCAGGAGGAATCCGTGCCGCTTCAGGGTGATGAAACCTTCTATGCCGATGAAGCCCAGGTCGCGGCATTGCTGGTCGGGGAAGAACAGGCAGATGCTGCCCGCTCCTACGCCCAGCGACTGGGCTTTTGCGGCCAGGGCGAAGATATGGTGATTGTCGGTGAGGGTTTCGGCGGGCAGCGTCAGGCAGATGAAGGCCCCCTGATCCAGAACGGAGCGGGCTGAATGAACTGCCGTTGCCAGAAGCTCGACAGGACAGGAAACCGCCGGATGCGGCGGATGGAACTCTATGTCCACGGCCTTGAGCGACCCGTCGCCCAGATCCACCAGGGGGAGCAGGGTGACAGGGGGGTGACTGGCGGAATCCGCAATTTTGTAATGTGTACGGAACATGCTTTAAGTCCAGCAAGTTGTATGCCTGTGTCAAATCTACTGTATTTTTGAGCCGATGTAAACACCAGTGCAACCTTTCTGGTTGTGTCGATCCTGAAAGTAGGCAGAATGAGTCCTGAATAGTGGACGCAGTCCTGTATTGAGGATGAGCGGGGTGCTTCACCCCGGAGGAGGAATGGAGTAGGGGGCGGGGATGCGTTTCTTCATTCAGACCCTCGGCTGCAAGATCAACCAGTACGAATCCCAGGCACTGCGCGAATCGTGGACCAGCCGGGGCTGGCTGGAAACGGCCTCCCCCGTTCAGGCGCAGGTGGTGCTGGTGCATACCTGCGCCGTGACTTCGGGCGCGGTGGCCGACAGCAGGGGCGCTGTGCGGCGGATGGGGCGAGAGGCTCCGGATGCCTCCATTCTGGTCGCCGGCTGCGCCGCTCAGGTGGAGCCGGAGATGTTCAGGCCCCTGCCGGGCGTCGCGGCGGTGATCCCCCAGGCCGCCAAAGCGGGCCTGGCCCGCTGGCCCGAGCCCTGCGAACCAGCGCCTTCCCGCGCTTGGCCTGAGTTCTCCATCAGCGGATTCAACCGCTCCAGACCCGTGCTCAAGGTGCAGGACGGTTGCTCGCACGGCTGCACATACTGCATCGTTCCCCGGGCGCGCGGCGGGGCGCGCTCCCGGCCGTTCGACCAGATTGCCCGGGAGGCGGACGCCCTGTTCGCCGCGGGACACCGCGAGGTGGTGCTCTCCGGCATCAACCTCGGGCAGTTCGCCCGGGAGGGCGGAGGCGATTTCTGGGACATGCTCGCGGACCTGGAACGCGGCCTCGCGCCGCGGTGGGCGGGGCGGGCGCGGCTGCGCCTCTCCTCGCTGGACCCGGGGATGCTGGGTCCCAAGGCCCTGGACGTGCTGGCGGGTGCCTCCATGACCTGCCCGCATCTGCACCTCTCCATGCAGAGCGCGTCGGACAAGGTGCTTTCGGCCATGGGCCGCGCCCATTACGGCGCAGACGCGGTTCTGCGCTTCCTGGACGCACTTCGCGGCGTCCGGCCGGTGATGGCCTTGGGGGCAGACCTGCTCACCGGCTTCCCAGGTGAGGACGACGCTGAATTCCGGCAGACCCTGGAGTTCATGGCGCGTGCGGGGCTGACTTACGCCCACGTGTTCCCCTTTTCGCGCAGGCCGGGCACAGTGGCCGCCAAGGCGCCCGGGCAGTTGCCCCTGCAGCTGAAGAAGGAGCGCGCCGCCGCCTTGCGGGCCGAGTCGCTCCGTCTGGAGGAGGCTTTTGCCCGGCGGCTCCTGTCGCTCCCCAGGCTGGAGGTCGCCATGGAGAAGGCCGACCCGCCGGGAGGCCTGTGCGAATATTATGTTGAGTGCCGGGTGGAGAACATCCCGGAGGGGCAGGTCCCGGCTGGGCTGCTGGCCGTGAGGCCGCTGGGCCTGGGGGAGGGAGGCGTCCTGCGGGTCGAGCCGCTTGGCGAGCCAGGCGAGGCTCTTTACGATCCAGGCGAGGCCCTTTACGATCCGGGCGAGTCGCGTTAGCTGTCTTTTTTTCCGGCGTCCGCCGGTAAAGTCACCTTGATGCGCCACGGCTTCGGCCTGGCGACCACGATTTCCGAGAGAGAAACATGACCAAAAGCATGACCGGCTTCGGCCGCAGCATCACAGACAATCCCTTCGCCAGCGTGGTCTGGGAGGCCCGTTCCGTCAACAGCCGTTACCTGGACCTCAAGTGGAGGCTCCCGCTGTTCCTGCGCTCCCATGAATCCGACCTGGAGCGCGTGGTGCGCCGCTACGTGGAGCGCGGCCGCCTGGAGGTGGTCTGCAATTTCCAGGCGCACCGCGCCGAGGCGCTGGACTTCAGCCTGAACAAACCCATGGCCAAAGCCATGCTGCTCAGTGTGTCCGAACTGGCGGAGGAGATGGGCCAGAGCTTCGCCCCCGACTACACCCGCCTGCTGACCATCTCCTCCCTGTGGCAGGAGGGGCTCAAGGACGCCCCGGCCGAGCTGATGGAAGCTCTCGTGGCGGGGCTCGAGAAGGCCCTGGAGGACCACGCCGCCTCCCGCCAGCACGAAGGCGAGCTCATGGCGGCGGACATCCTGCGCAGGCTGGACAAGCTGGCCGGCTGGCACGCCGAGATCAAGCTGCAGGCCCCCCGCGTGAAGGAGGAGAAGTTCCAGGCCCTGCGCACCAGGCTCTCGACCGTGCTGGAGAAGCTCGGGGTGGAGTCCTCCGAGGAGCGCGTGCTGCAGGAGGTGGCCGTTCTGGCCGACAAGCTGGACATCACCGAGGAGCTCACCCGCCTGGGCTGCCATCTGGACCAAATCCGCGCCCTGCTCGGGCAGGACGGCGACGTGGGCAAGCGGCTGGACTTCCTGCTGCAGGAGGCCTTCCGCGAGATCAACACCTGCGGCAACAAGGCCCAGAACATCGAGATCAGCCGTGTGGTGGTGGAATTCAAGGCCGAACTGGAGAAGTGCCGCGAACAGGTGCAGAACATAGAGTAGGGCCCCGTGCAGAAAACAGGACTGCTCAACATAGGCTTCGGCAACTTCGTGGTCAGCTCCCGGGTTGTGGCCATCGTGAACCCCGCGTCGTCCCCCATGCGCCGCCTGCGCGAGGACGCCAAGGACACCCAGCGGCTGGTGGACGCCACCCAGGGCCGCAAGACCCGCTCCATCATCGTGACGGATTCCGGCCACGTGGTGCTCTCGGCCATCCAGGCCGAGACCATCTCGCAGCGGTTCAGCCAGGAGGACGAAGATGTCTGATCCCACCCCCTCCAGCGGCAGGCAGGGCCTGGCCCTGATCGTGAGCGCGCCTTCCGGCGCGGGCAAGAGCACGCTCATCGGGCGGCTCAGGGCCGAGTTCCCGGGGGTGGGGTATTCCATCTCCTGCACCACCCGGGCGCCGCGGGGGGCGGAGCGCGACGGGGTGGACTACCACTTCATCGACGCCGCCCTCTTCAAGGAGAGGATCGCCCAGGGCTATTTCGCGGAGTGGGCCGAGGTGCACGGCAACTACTACGGCACCCCGCGCCAGCAGGTGCTCGACATGCTGGCCCAGGGGCGCGACGTGCTCTTCGACATCGACGTGCAGGGCGCCAAGCAGCTGCGCGCCAGCTTGAACCTGGGCTGCACGGTGTTCATCCTGCCGCCCACGCGCCAGGAGCTGGCGCGCAGGCTCACCGGGCGCGGCACAGACTCCCCGGATGTGATCGCCAAACGCCTGGCCAACGCCTCCCGGGAGATAGCCCAGGCCCCATGGTTCCAGCACCTTGTGGTCAATGACGACCTGGACACGGCCTACGACGAGCTGCGGGCCGTCTACCTGGCGGGGCGCTGCGCGCCCGAACTGCGCCCGGGCCTTGTGGAGGCGCTGCTCGAGGGCTGGGAGGGGGTTTAGCGGGCGCTTGCCTTGCTCTTGCGTTGCGGGTATTTAGGCGGCTACACCCCGCACAGGGACAGCCGCCGCCCTGCGGCACTGGAGCCCAGCCATGAGCGATTCGGAGACGATGGAGAACGCCCAACAGCCGCACAGCGGTGCGCCACGCGGCCGCGAGAAGATCAAAGGCATCTTCTCAACCCAGTCCATCCAGAAGGTCGGCACCGGCACCACAACTCGCAAGACCATCCAGAAGACCTACTGGTTCGTCAACGAGCAGCAGGACGGCAACCTGGAAATTCAGCCGCTGAACAAGAACTACATCCCCTCCGGCCCCAAGCGGGCCATCTCCATCGAGGATCTGCTGGCCAAGTTCGCTCCCGAGCCCGAATTCTACGTCTCCACCGTCTACCCCAAGATCCAGGAACTCAACCGTACCATCCAGAAGGGCGAGCGGCACCGCGAGAAGGGCGAGAATTTCAGCGCCGAGCTGGAGTTCGACCAGGCCCTCACCGTGGACGAGGAGAACGTCCGGGCCAACTTCGGCCTGGGCCTGACCTACCTGGACAGGGGCGAATCCCACAAGGCCAACGACATTTTCGAGCGCTTGGTGCGCCTGGACGCCGCCTTCGAGGCCGAGCACAAGCACCTCTTCAACGATTTCGGCATCAGCCTGCGCAAGAACAAGATGCTGGATCAGGCCCTGGAGTACTACTCCAAGGCCGAGACGCTGGCCGAATCCGACGAGAACCTCTTCTACAACATCGCCCGGGCCCACTTCGAGAAGGACAACGTGGAGCAGTGCATCGCCTACCTGTCCAAGGCGCTGAGCATCAATCCCCGGCTCAAGGAGGCGCGGCTGTTCGTGAAGTACCTGGTGGACCAGGGCAAGGTGTCCGCCGACACACCGGGGATAGCGCAGCTGCTTCCCGAGGAATCCGAAGCCACCTGAGCCGGGAGCGTCCATGAGCCACGAGATCGGACAGCGGTTCCTGCTGGACCTGCCGGGGATGCGGCACAACCTGCCCTATTCCCCAGCGTTGCTCACCACGCTCTATAGCCAGACGGGCCAGACCTCCGTGACCCCCCTGGACGAGATCGCCGAGACCCTCAGCCGCGACCAGGGCCTCACCGCCAAGGTGCTCACCGTGGCCAACTCGGCCTTCTACGGCCTCCAGCAGGAGGTGAACACCGTGGCCAGGGCCATCGCGGTGCTGGGCCTCGCGGAGGTGCGCACCCTGGTGCTGGCCGTGGGGGTCAAGGCGCTGACCGACTCCAAGGATTTCCCCAAGGACTTTCCTGTCGGCCCCTACTGGGAGCACCAGCTCAGCGTGGCGATCCTGGCGCGCATGCTGGCCCCGCTCATGGGCGGGGGGGACCCCGACAACCTGTTCACGGCGGGCGTGCTGCACGATCTGGGCAAGCTGCTCACGGCCCTGCACCGCCCCGAGGACTGGCGGGCCATCTCGGCCCTGGCCGAGGGCGGCTCCATCTCCTACTCGGAGGCCGAGGACGAATACTGGGGCATCGAGCACGGGGTCGTGGGTTCCATGGTCATGGGGGCCTGGAACCTCCCGGCCGACCTGACCGAGCCGGTCAACTGGCACCACGCGCCCATGCACGCCCCCTCGCACCGGCGCGACGCGCTGGCGCTCTGCGTGGCCGACGCCATGGCCCACATCGCTGCCGAAACGGGGGCGGTGGTCACCTGCCCCTGGCGCGAGGTGCTCTGCAAATTCAATCTGAGCGACGCGGACATGCTGGAAAGGGCCAAGGCCCTGCTCATCAAACACGATCCCGGCGTCTTCGCGGCCGGGCTGGCCGCCTGAAACACTCCGGGGCCTTAAGGCCGCGGAGTGTCCAAACGCCCTTTTATATTTAGGAGTCACGGTGCGTAAAATCTGGCGCCCGCGCGCGTGCGAACCCGCCCCGCCCATGTTGAACGAGTGGGCTTCGGCCCTGAGCATATCCCCCCGCATCGCCGAACTGCTCTGGCATCGCGGGCAGCGCAGCATGGAGGCCATGGACGTCTTCCTCTGCCCGGGGCTGCGCCACCTCATGCCGCCTTCCGCCATCCCGGGGCTCACTGACGCCGCCGAAGCCCTGGCCGAGGGGCTGGCCCAGGGAAAAAGGCTGGCCGTCTGGGGCGACTACGACGTGGACGGCGTCACCTCCACGGCCCTGATGGTGGATTTCCTGCGCAGGCGCGGCATACCGGCGGAGCATTACATCCCCGTGCGCCTGGAGGAGGGCTACGGCCTCTCCTGCGCGGGGCTCGAGAAGCTGGCCGCCTCCGGCGTGGGCATGGTGCTCACCGTGGACTGCGGCATCAGCGCCGTGGATGAGGCCCGCCGCGCCCGCGAGCTGGGGCTGGACCTCATCGTCACCGACCACCACCTGCCAGGCCCCGAGCTGCCCGACGCCCGCGCCGTGGCCAACCCCAAGCTGGGCGACTGCCCCGGCACCGACCTGGCCGGGGTGGGCGTGGCCTTCTTCCTGGCCTGCGCCCTCAACCGCCTGCTGCCGGGCGAAGCCCTGGACATGCGCCAGTTCCTGGATCTGGTGGCCACGGGCACCCTGGCCGACGTGGTCAGCCTCACCGGCCAGAACCGCATCCTGGTGAAAAACGGCCTGCTGCTGCTGCGCGACGCCGCGCGGCCCGGCTTCTTCGCCCTCAAGGAGGCGGCGGGCTATTACGCCAAGGCCCCGCTGGAGGCCACCCAGGTCACCTTCGGGCTGGCCCCGCGCATCAACGCCGCCGGCAGGCTGGGCAAGGCCGACGAGGCCCTGGCCCTGCTGCTGGCCCCCGACATCGACACCGCCAGGCCCCTGGCCGCGGCGCTGGATACCATCAACACCCAGCGCCGCCAGGAAGAGGGCGAGATCTCCGCCCAGGCCCTGGAGCAGGCCCAGGCCCAGGCCGACGAGCCTGCCATGGTGCTCTTCTCGCCGCAGTGGCACCAGGGCGTCATCGGCATCGTGGCGTCGCGCGTGGTGGAGACCCACTACCGCCCCGCGCTCATCATCACCGATGATCAGGGCAGGCTCAAAGGCTCGGGCCGCTCCATCCCCGAGGTGGACCTCTACGAGGCCCTGTCCGACTGCTCGCATCTGCTGCTGGGCTTCGGCGGGCACCGGCAGGCCGCGGGCATGAGCCTGGCGCCGGAGAACCTGGACGCCCTGCGGGAGAGCTTCCGGGCCGCCGTGCTCAAACAGTTGGGGCCGGTGATGCCCACTCCGACCCTGCGCCTGGATGGCGAGATGCCCTTTTCGGAGGTGCACCAGGCCCTGCTCAAGGAGCTGGACCTGCTGGGCCCCTTCGGCTGCGGCAACCCGGAGCCGGTGTTCTGCTCCCCCCCGGTGGACGTGCGCAACCGGCGCGTGTTCGGGGCCAACCACGTGCTGCTGGAGGTCCGCGACCCTGGGGCGGGGGTGACGCTTCGGGCCAAGGCCTGGCGCATGGCCGAGGAGATCGGGCCGGAGGTGCAGGGCAAGCAGGTGCGCCTGGCCTTCACCCCGCGCCTGGATACCTACAACGGGCTCTCCAGCGTGGAACTGCGCCTGAAGGACTGGGAAGGGGCCGAGGCCGTGGCCGTGGCGCAGCCCAGACAGCTGGCGCGCTAGCGCGGGCCGTCCGGACCCGGACTGGCGTCCGCGCCCGCCCGGTAGGCGCCGTGCGGCTGGCGGCAGCTGTTCGATTCCGGCGGTTCGGGGGGCGAGGCTCCTTGGAATTTCTGGGATGTTTCGTCGTAGGGTGGGGGCCGCTTTCCTCCACCGGGTTGTAACAGTGCGTGTTCCTGCTCCTGGCGTTCCCTGCGGGGAGGCCCAGGGGCAGCGGACTGCGTCCACGTCCGCGAGGTAGCAGATGTTTGAAGAAGCGCCTTCCGCCCACGCCGCTCCCGAAGCCGCGGAGCAGCGGACCGCGTCCCCGTCCGCAAGGTTGCAGAAGTTTGAGGAGACGCCGCCCGACACTGCCGCGCCCGAGGCCCCGGCCCGCATTCTCGAATCCATCAGGCTCATCGCCGCCCACTATGGGCTCTGGTTCGCCGAGGCCGTGCACCAGTTCGGACTGGAGAGCGCGCTGCAGGCGGAGCGCGCCGCCGGCGACGCCGCCGTGGGGCTCGCCCTGAACCGGCTCGGCGGCGGAGCCAACCCCTTCGAGGGCTGGACCCCGGAGAGCCTCCACCAACTGGAGGAGAGCCTCTCCAAGTTCTGGCTGGGCATGGACGGCGTCTGGTTCCAGGCCGTTGAGGGCATTTCCGGCATGGACGGGGCCAAGCGCGTCAACGATACCTGCTGGGCGCGCTTCGCCCCCCTGGAGGCCGTGCGCATCAAGGCCCTGCTGGGCATATCCGCTGCAAGCGACCCCCTGGAGGCCCTGGAGGCCTGCCTGCGCCAGCGCTTCAACTCCCGCGTGAACACCGTGCTGATCGAACGCGAGCCGGGCGCGCTGGTCCTTCGCGTGACCAGTTGCCGCGTCCAGGCCGCCAGGCGGCGCAAGAACCTGCCGGACTACCCCTGCCGCTCGGCGGGAGTCACGGAATACGAGGGCTTCGCCCGGGCCGTGGACCCGCGCATCAGGACGCGCTGCCTGGCCTGTCCGCCGGACCCCCTGCCCGAAGACGAGTACTGCTCCTGGCGCTTCAGCCTGGATCGATCCCCGGGAACACCATGATCGACAAGATGCTGGCGTTCACGCGCGCCATCTTCCAGGAGATGGAACCCGAGGCGCTGCAGAAACGCTTCCTGGAGGGGCTCCTGGCCACGCAGCGCGTGGAGCGCGGGTCGCTCTGGGTGCGGCGCGGCGAGCGGATCGTCTGCATCGAGGCCGCGGGGGACCAGAGCGAGGCCGTGCTGGGCGTCGCCATCCCGGCCGACAGGCCCAGCATCGTGGGCTGGGTCATCGCCAATGCGCGCATGACCACCTCCCGCCCCGGGGCGGACCCGCGCCACTACGCCGAGATGGAGCAGGACCTGGCCGTGAAGAGCAGCCTGATCCTGTGCTTCCCCCTGATTCTCTCCAGCGGGGAAGTCTACGGCGCGGTGGAGCTCATCGACACTTCCGAGCGCGGAGCCCGGCTCAACCTGGACGAGGACTACCTTGAGCTGCTCTCCTCCCTGGTGGCGGTGGGCTCGGTGGCCCTGGGCCAGGCCCTGGCCTTCGAGTCCAAGAGCAAGGAGTGCCACGGGCTCAAGCTGGCCCTGGAGCGCTACCGGGCGCTGCCCCCCATCGTGGGGAACTCCCCCGCGGTGCGCGAGGCCCTGGCCAAGACGGCCGCTTACGCCAGGACGGACTTCCCCGTGCTCATCACCGGCGAATCAGGCACCGGCAAGGAGCTCTTCGCCCAGGCCATCCACCAGGCCAGCGAGCGGCGCGCGAAGCCCTTCCTGGTGCAGAACTGCTCCTGCCTGCCCGACGGCCTGCTGGAGAGTGAGCTGTTCGGCTGCCGCAAGGGCGCGTTCACAGGCGCTGACCGCGACAGGGCCGGGCTGTTCGAGGCGGCTGACGGCGGCACCGTGTTCCTGGACGAGATAGGCGACATGCCCGCTCCCCTGCAGGCCAAGATTCTGCGGGTGCTCCAGAGCGGGGAGGTCAAGCCTCTGGGCGCGGCCACCGCGCGCACGGTGGACGTGCGCATCGTCTCGGCCACCAACCGCGACCTGGCCGTAGCCATCGCCGCCGGTGACTTCCGGGAGGACCTCTTCTACCGCCTGAACGTCCTGCCCCTGCACCTGCCGCCCTTGCGCGAGCGCCCCGAGGACGTGCCCGCGCTGCTGGAGTACTTCCTCAAGCGTGACAGCCTGCGCCTCGGGCTGCCGGTGCGGCGACTGGCGCCCGAGGCCCTTGCGCCGCTCGCGGCCTGGCCGTGGAAGGGCAACATCAGGGAGATGGAGAACCTGGTGAAATACCTGCTCACCGTGGCCGAGGGGCCGGTGATCGGCGTCGCGGACCTGCCCGCCCACTTCCGGCCGGAAGGCGGCGCGCCGGGCGCGTCCCCCATGCAGCGCCGGGCCTCCGGCGAGTCAGCCGCGCCCCTGGCCGGGCGCACCTGGGAGGATCTGGAGCGCGCCTACGCCCTGGAGCTTCTGGAGGAGACGCACTGGAACGTCTCCCAGGCGGCCAAGCGCGCAGGGCTCAACCGATCCACCTTCGACTCCAGGCTCAAAAAGCTCGGCATCTCCAAGTCCTGATTATTCCCCACGATCCCTGCGGACGATTCGTTTCGCGATCAAATCCGTTGAACTACGGCCTCGTATTGGTGTAACCTGGTGGGTAGAGTTCCGGTCTGTGTTTCGTCGCGGCCGCGCAGTCAGAGCGTCCCGGCCGCCCGAAACAACAGCAACCCGACGGGAGACATCCATGATTGCTTCGCAACGCACCTTTGCCGCCCTGACGTCCCTGGCCTTCACCGCCGCCCTCGTCCTGGGGGGCTCCGGGCTCTCGCGGGCCTATGAGCGCAACACCTCGGTCACCGGCTCCGGCGGCAAGACCGTCTCCAAAAGCGTGACCGGCTCAAGGACGGACAACGGCTACACACGCTCCGAGACCACCACCGGCGCAGGCGGGAAGAGCGTGGAGAAGGACGCCTCGGGCAGTTGGGACAGCGCCACGAAGACCTGGACCAAGGACAAATCAGTGACCGGCCCCAACGGCAAAAGCAAATCCTGGCAGAAGAAGACCTCTGTCAGTCAATAAGCCGCATCGAAAACGGGCCGCTGCGCGAGGACGTCTTCACGAGCGGCGGGCCAGCCATGCGGTCAAGGAGGGTGTTTCATGGAAACCGTAAGCCAACGACTCTGCGCCGCTCTGGCCGTCTGCCTGTGCTGGGGGCTGTTGGCCATGATCCTCGTCGGGGACGTGATCCGCCACAGGCATTGAGGAAGGCCGGGCTTCGGAGCAACGCATTGATAAGCGATTCCGAAGGGCGAAGCCCTTCGGCCGCCGGAGGCTTCCTTCGGCTCGTGGCCGCCCCGCTCTGGCGCGGCAGCTTTTCCAAGCCATGACTGGCCCCAGGGTTCCCCGGCACAAAGCGGGGCTCCCGGCTTCCTCCCTCTGCCCGCCGTTCTCCAGCGTGCCTGTGGCGCTCCTTTTCCCGCTGTCAGCTCCGCGTCCTGGTCAGGTCGTCGAAGATTGTCAGGGCCGCCGTGCCGCCCTGGCCCACGGCAGTGACGATCTGCCGCACGCCTCCCGTCACGTCGCCCGCGGCGTAGACCTTGGGCACGCTGGTGCGCATCTGTGCGTCCACCTTGATGTCGCCCCCTTCGGTCAGTTCGCAGCCCAGTTTCACGGCCACGTCCGTGTTTGGTGTCTCCCCGATGGCAACGAACACGCCGTCGGCCTCCAGGTCCTTGGTTTGGTCCGAACCGGCGCAGCGCAGCCTGGCGCCGCGCACCTTGGAGTCCCCCAGGATCCGCTCCACCGTGCAGCCGAAGTGCACGGGCACGCCCTCGCGCGTCACCGAATCCACGAGGTGCTTCTCCGCCCGGAAGCTGTCGCGGCGGTGCACGATGGCCACGTCCACTGAGAGGTTTTTCAGGTAGAGCGCGTCCGTGAGGGCCGTGTTGCCCCCGCCCACCACCAGCACCTTGCGCCCTTTATAGAGATAGCCGTCGCAGGTGGCGCAGTAGCTCACGCCGTGGCCGAAGTACTCCTCCTCCCCGGGCACGTTCAGCTTCTTCCAGGTGGCCCCGGTGGCCAGCAGCAGCGTTTTCGCTTCGATGTTGAGCGTGGCCGTGCGCGCGCTGAAGCCCTCAGGCGTGGCCGTGAGCTCCTGGGGTTCCTCCTGGATGATCTCGCAGTACTGCCGGGCCTGGGCGCTCATGATCTCGATAAGCGCCAACCCGGCCACGTTGACGTAGCCAGGGTAGTTCTCCACCACGGGCGTGAGGGAGACCTGCCCACCCAGCGCGCCGCGCTCCAGGATCAGGGCGGAGAGCCCGGCCCGCCCGGCGTAGATGCCCGCCGTAAGCCCGGCCGGACCGGCGCCCAGGATCAGGCAATCCACTTTCAGCGTCTCGCCCGGGGCGTGGGTGTGCACTGGCGCCATCACCTCTGAGGCCCGGAGAGTGACCAACTCCTCCACGAAGCGGGCCTCGGGCTCCAGACCAAGCACCACCAGCTTTTCATTGAACACGGTGTGGGGCACGCTGCCCACGTTGTAGCGGTCGCCCAGTTCCACGATCTGGCTTGTCTCCACGCACCAAGCCTCCACCAGGTCAGGGCGCTCCACCGCGCAACGCATGGCGTTGACCACCTGGGCCGGGCAGTAAGGGCAGGTGGGCGTGACGAACACCTTGGCGCTGCGGCGCTCCTCCAGCGTGGCCAGCTTGGCCTTGGACTCGTCCGTGAGGCCGGAGTTCCGCCTGGAAGCCAGGAGCACCGCCTCCAGGAAGCTGCGTCCTTCCTCCCCGATGGGCGCGCCCACGAAGCGCAGGCGGTAGCGTTCGGGCTCCACGAGCAGGGTGGGGGAGTAGGTGACGCCGTGCGCCTGGGCCGCCTCGTCGCCCAGGGCGTGGCGGTGCAGGATGATCTTGTCCGTGAGGTGGGCCACGTCCTCCAGGAAGTGCAGCAGGAACTCGTTGTAGAGGTCACCCACCCCCTTCTGGGTGAAGACGTGCAGGTTCACAGGCTCCTGCATCTCCCGGAAGATGACGCTGAGCTGTTCACGGCTCTTTTCCGGCAGGTACCATGTGTAGTCTTGCTTCGGTTCGGGCATGGGGGGCTTCCTCTCCGTCAGGGCGGAGTATAATTTTTTGAGGATGTTCATGGCTATGGTTTGAAGATACCCTTTTCCCAGCCCTTTGCTCAACCCTCTTTTCTTTTGCCCTTGGCGCGGGTAGACGCTGGTGCATACTCTGCAAGGAGAAAAGCCATGAGCGCAGACAAACCCGGTATCGAAACACTGGCCCTGCACGCCGGGCAGTCCCCCGACTGCCAGACGCGCTCCAGGGCCGTGCCCATCTATCAGACCACGTCCTACACCTTCCGCGACACCGAGCACGCGGCGAATCTCTTCGCCCTCAAGGAGTTCGGCTACATATATTCAAGGATCATGAACCCCACCAACGAGGTGCTGGAGAACAGGCTGGCCGCCATGCACGGCGGTTCGGCAGGGCTGTGCTTCGCCTCGGGCATGGCTGCCATCTTCGCCGCCGTGACCACCATCACCCAGGCGGGGCAGAACTTCGTCACCGGTTCGAACCTCTACGGCGGCACGGTGACGCTCTTCGCCCACACCTTGAAGCGCTTCGGCATAGAGGCCCGCTTCGTGGACACCTCCGACCCCGCGGCCGTGGCCCGGGCCATCGATGCCAACACCCGGCTGGTCTACACAGAGTCCATAGGCAACCCGCGCTGCAACGTGGACGACATGGAAGCCCTGGCCGCGGTGGCCCACGAGCACGGGCTGCCCCTGGTGGTGGACAACACCGTGGCTCCGCCGCCCATTTTCAATCCCTTCGATTACGGTGCCGACATCTGCGTCTATTCCCTGACCAAGATCATCGGCGGCCACGGCAACTCCATCGGCGGGGCCATCGTGGAGAAGGGCGCCTTCGACTGGGCCCAGGGGGGGAAATTCCCTGAAATCACCGAGCCGGACCCCACCTACCACGGCGTCAACTTCTACAAGAGCTTCTGCGGGCTGGAGGAAGGTGCGCTCAAGTGCATGGCCTTCACGCTCAAGGCGCGCTGCGGCATGTTGCGCGACACCGGGGCCTGCCTCGCTCCGCTCAACGCCTTCCTGATCCTTCAGGGGGTGGAGACCCTGCCCCTGCGCGCCAGGGCCCACTGCGAGAACGCCCTGGCCGTGGCCAATTTCCTGAGCGCCCACCCCGCCGTGAGCTTCGTGAACTACGCGGGCCTGCCCGGCCACAAGGACCACGACCGCTCCGCCCGCTACTTCCCGCTGGGGCCGGGCGCGGTGTTCGGCTTCGGGGTCAAGGGCGGGCTTGCGGCAGGAACGAAGTTCATCGAATCGGTGAAGCTCTGTTCGCACCTGGCCAACATCCTTGACGCCAAGACCCTGGTGATCCACCCGGCCAGCACCACGCATTCCCAGCTCACCCCGCAGGAACAGCTGGATGCCGGCGTCAGCCCGGACCTGGTGCGCATCTCCGTGGGCCTGGAATCCGCCAAGGACATCATCGCCGACCTCGACCAGGCCCTCACTGCGAGCCAAGCGTGAAGCACGAAGGATTCGCAAGGCCCAAGAAGAGCCTGGGGCAGAACTTCCTGGCCGATCCCAACGTGGCCCGCAAGATCGTGGCCGCGTTGGGCATCCGCCCGGGGGACACGGTGCTCGAGATCGGGCCCGGACGCGGCGCGCTGACCGAGCACCTGCTGGAAAGCGGCGCGGCGCACGTGCTGGCCCTGGAGAAGGACAGGGACCTGGCCCCGGCCCTCAAGGCCCGCTGGCCGGAACTGGAAGTGGTCAACGCCGACGCCCTGCGCTTCGACTGGGAACGCCTGGACCGGCTGCCCGGCATACGCGTGGTGGGCAACCTGCCCTACAACGTGGCCTCGCCCATCATGTGGGATTTGGCCAGCCAGGCCACCCGCTTCGCCAGGGCGGTGTTCATGGTGCAGTGGGAGGTGGCCCAGCGCATCGCGGCCGTGCCGCGCACCCGCGATTACGGCGGGCTCTCCGTGTGGCTGCAGAGCCATGTGGAGGCGCACGTTCTGTTCAAGGTGGGGCCGGGGGTGTTCCACCCCAGGCCCAAGGTGGATTCGGCCGTGGTCGGTTTCACGCCCCTTCCCGTCGAGCAGCGTCCGGCCCATCCGGAGAGGATTTCGGCGTTCATCAAACGCATATTCAGCCAGCGCCGCAAACAGCTGGGCTCCATCCTGGGCAAAAGCCTCGGAGACCCGGCCCGCGCTTATCTGGATGCCCAGGGGCTCTCGCCCGTGTGCCGCCCCGAGGAGCTGTCGCCCGGACAAATCGCCGGATTGATGGACGCCGTCGGCATAGAGGATGTCCGATGAGGGGAATCTTCGGCCCCGGTAGAGGCAATTGTTGGCCAGGAGTAAGGAAAACAGGGCCTTCCCCCTGGACATCGGCCTGCTATTGCTATAAGGCTGACCAGTCTTCCGCCGGAACGCCAAGCCCCGCAATCAGCGCGGGGCGCGGGTTTTGGCGGTTGCCAACCAAAAACCGCCCATGCTAGTCACGATACGTCTGCTGCGTATCGAAACAGAACCCGAGGAGGAGAGGACCGATGACGAAGGCTGATCTGGTAGTCAAAATTGCTGAGAAGGCCGGCATCACCAAGGCCAACGCCGAACGCGCCCTGAACGCCTTCCTGGAGGCCGTCGAGGCCACCCTGGTTGCCGATGGCAAGCTCACCCTGACTGGCTTTGGCACCTTCATGGTTGAAGAGCGCCAGGCCCGCACCGGCCGCAACCCCCGTACCGGCGCCGAGATCAAGATCCCCGCTTCCAAGGTGGTCAAGTTCCGCCCCGGCAAGCTGCTCAAGGACTCCGTGAAATAACTTTCGGGGGTGAAAGGGCATGCTGCCCCTTGAACGCGGCATGAACCTCTCCTTTGTTCCCTCGTTTTGAGCCGGGCGAGCGTCTGCGGCAGTTAATCCTGCCGGATGGTGGGACATCGTGACGCGAGACGGTTTTCGATCAGCCCGAGGGGACGTGCGAATTCCATCCGCCCGGCAGGAATGCCGGGCGGACTCGTTTTACGGGCGCTGCCCGAAATAGTGCTTGCTCCTTTGCCGAAGCCGGGCTATCAGGCCTTGGTTAGGCATCGCGAAATTCCACGGGCGTCCGGCCACAGGCCGGACCGAGAGAGGGGGTGATTTCTTTGCCCGGTGTTTACCTTGAAGAGTCCGACAACTTCGACATCTCCCTGCGTCGTTTCAAGAAGCAGGTCGAGAAGGCCGGCATCCTCTCCGAGCTGAAAAAGCGTCAGCATTACGAGAAGCCCAGCGTCATGCGCAAGAAGAAGAAAGCGGCGGCCCGCAAGCGTCTGCTCAAGAAAATGCGCAAGATCAACCAAATGTAATGAATCTGCAAGAACAGATAGAGAAAGACTTTCTTTCGGCCTACAAGGCCAAGGAAGAGGTTCGGGTGGCCGTCTTGAGAATGCTCAAGACGGCCATCAAGAACCGCCAGGTGGAGCTTTTGCGTCCGCTCACCGACGAGGAGGTCCTCGAGGTGATCGGGAGGCAGGTCAAGCAGCGCCTGGAGTCCATCGAGCAGTTCCGCCAGGGCGGCCGCGCGGCCATGGCCGAGCGCGAGGAGGCCGAATTGGCCGTCCTCAAGGCCTACATGCCCACCCAGCTCACCCCCGAGGAGACGGCCGCCGCCGTTGACGCCGCCATCGCGGAGACCGGCGCGTCCGGCCCCAAGGAGATGGGCAAGGTGATGCAGGCGGTGATGGCCCGCTTCAAGGGCCGCATCGACGGCAAGGCCGTCAGCGAAATCGTCAAAGCCAGACTCAGCTCGTAGCCTCGCCTCCGCGAAGCGAGCCGAACCCTGTCTCAGAGGGCCGAGCATGTCCGTTGGCGAACTTTTCTCCCATTTCCCCGCATCGCCGCCGAATCACGCCCCAGCCGGCGCACCGGCCCCCGCTGCATCCGTCCGGCCTGCGCGCCGCATGAACCTTCATCAGGAATCGGCCCGCCCCGGGCGGTGCCGCATCCGCACCGGCGGCATCATTCTATGGAACAGCGCACGCTGACCCAACTCGAATTTTCCAAGGTGCTCGGGCACCTGGCCCGCCTTGCCGTCTCCGAATCCGGCGCCAGGGCCTGCCTGGAAGTGGCCCCGCTGGGCAACCCCGGCGAGCTGGCCGCCGCGCAGGAACTGTTGCGCCAGGGCGCTGCCTGCGTCGCGGACACGGGCCTGCGCATGCAGGCCTTCCCGGCGCTTGAGGGCGTGCTCCACTATCTTTCCCAGGCCCACCGCACCCTGGACGCCGACGGCCTCTGGGCCGTGCGCGAGGTGCTCGATGCGGCGAAAGCCCTGCGCGAGCGCTTCGAGGACCAGGCCGACAGCCCCCGCTGGCCGCTGTTGGCCGAGTCCGTGCTGGCCAGGCCCTGGCCGGCCCGGCTGCACCCGGCGCTCAAGCGCTGCCTGGCCAAGGACGGCGGCCTGCGCGACGAGGCCTCGCCTGAGTTGTTCTCCGTCCGTCAGGAGATCAGGCGCATCCACCAGCGCTGCACCTCCCAGGTGAAGGATTTCGTGGCCAAGGAGGGCCTCGCCCTGTTCCTGCAGGACGACTACATGACCATCTCCTCCGACCGCTACGTCCTGCCACTCAAGTCCAACTTCAAGGGCCGCATCCAGGGCATCATCCACGACTACTCCCAGACCGGCGAGACCTGCTACGTTGAGCCGCTCTTCCTGGTGGAGATCAACAACCGCCTCCAGGAACTCAAGCACGAGGAGCGCGAGGAGGAGCAGAAGGTGCTCCAGTTCCTCACCGGGCTGGCCCGCGCCGAGGAGGACGCCCTGCGCGCCGCCTACGCCGTGGCCGTGGAGACCGACGTGCTCCTGGCCAAGGCAGCCCTGGGCTCGCTCATGGATGGCTGCGTGCCCGAGGTGGGCGGGGAGGGCTCGGTGGAGCTTTTCGCCGCGCGCCACCCCCTGCTGGCCCTCACCGAGGCGGGCAAGGCCAAGCCCCTGGACATCCTGCTCAAACCGGACCAGCGCGCCCTCATCATCAGCGGGGCCAACGCCTCGGGCAAGACGGTCTGCCTGAAGACCCTGGGCCTGTGCGCGCTCATGGCCCTCTCCGGCCTGCCCCTGCCCGCGCGCGAGGGCAGCCGCCTGCCGTTCTGGGGCAAGGTCTACGTGTTCATGGGCGATGAGCAGAGCCTTGAGGACCACCTCTCCACCTTCACGGCCCAGATCAGCCACCTGAGCCGCGCCTGGGGCGCGCTGGGCGCTGACAGCCTGGTGCTCCTGGACGAGTTCGGCGCGGGAACGGACCCCTCCCAGGGCGCCGCGCTGGCCCAGGCCGTGGTGGACAAGCTCATGGAGAAGGGGGCCTTCGTGGCCGCTGCCACGCACTTCCCGGCGCTCAAGGCCTACGGCCTGACCAAGCCCGGGGTGCGCTCGGCCTCCATGCTCTTCGACCCCAAGACCAAGAAGCCCGTGTTCGTGCTGGCCTACGACCAGGTGGGCGCCTCCGTGGCCCTGGACGTGGCCCGTGAGTGCGGCCTGGCCGAGGACATCCTGGACCAGGCCCAGAAATACCTGCTCATGGGCGGTGAGGACTCAGCCCGCCTGTTCGACCGGCTCAACGAGCTGGCCCTGACCCGCGAACGCGAACTTGAGGAGGTCTCCCGCGAGAAACTCAAGCTGGAGCAGCGCCGCCGCACACTGGCCGAGAGCTTCGAGAAGGAGCGCCGCAAACTTTTGGACGAGCTGCGCACCCAGGCACGCTCCCTGATGCAGGAAGCCCAGAAGGACAAGATCAGCCGCAAGCAGGCCCTCAAGGAGCTGGCGCAGACCCGCAAGTCCGTGGAGGGCCTGGGCCTGGAACCAGCCGAAGCCGCCCCCGCGCCCGCCTGGGCCTGGGAGGACGTGGCCGTGGGCGCTTCCGTGAGCCTGAAGGGCTGGGACAAGGCCGGCCTCGTACGCGAGAAGGACGAGAAGCGCCGCGCCCTCAAGCTGGACATGGGCGGCGTGAGCCTCTGGGCCCCCTTCGAGGACGTCTCGCCCCCCAGCGGGATTGCGGCGGCCAAGGCCAAGGCAGCCTCGGCATCCGGCCCGGCCGTGGTCAAGGAGGCTCCGGGCGCGCCCTCCGGCCCGTTCCTGACCCTCGACCTGCGCGGCATGCGCGCCGACGAGGCCCTGGGCGAGCTGGCCGCCTTCCTGGACAAGGCCATCCTGCGCGGCGTGCATGGGCTGGAGATCATCCACGGGCGCGGCACCGGGGCCTTGCGCCGCGAAGTGCACGGCATGCTCAAGGACTTTCCGGCCGTGGCCTCCTTTTCTCTGGCGCCGGAAGACAGGGGCGGCGACGGCATGACCCTGGTGGAGCTGAAATAATGTGGCAGGCGGGGACTTGCTCCCCGCGGAAACGGACTTACCTAGGGCACAACCGGAACTACCGAGGATCATGAAGAACGATCCCCGTGCCATACAGGCCGTCAAGTCCAGGCTGAACATAGCCGATATAGCCAGACGCTACGTGGAGTTGCGCAACGTCGGCGGCCGGCTGGTCGGTCCGTGCCCCTTCCACAACGAAACCAAAGGCTCTTTCAACGTCCACCCCGACAAAGGCTTCTTCCACTGCTTCGGCTGCCAGGCCTCGGGAGACGTGATCGATTTTTATTGCCGCATCAACGGCCTGGACTTTCGGGAGGGCTTGGAGCAACTGGCGCGGGAGGCCGGGGTCCAACTGGCCGAGTTCAAGCCCGACCCCCAGGAGGAGGCCAGGCGCAGGCAGCGGCAGGCGGCCGCCGAAATGCACTCCCTGGCGCGGGACTTTTATCGGGATTGCCTGTATGGACCCCCAGGAGACGCGGCGCGTCAATATTTGGAGCGGCGCGGCGTGAGCCCGGAAATGGCCGAGCGCTTCCAGCTTGGCTATGCTCCGGACGATTTTCACTCCCTGGAGAGGCTGTTTCGCCCCAAGGGATACCGCTCCGCCGACGCCGTGGCCTCGGGCCTGCTCATCGAGAACGAAGGCGGCCGCGTCTGGGACAGATTTCGGGGACGGCTCATGTTCCCCATCCACGAGGTCTCCGGCAAGGTGGTGGCCTTCGGCGGGCGGGTGATGGGCGAGGGCGACCCCAAGTATTTGAACAGCTCCGACTCGGTGATCTACAAGAAGGGCGAGCACCTCTACGGCCTGTACCAGGCCAGGGCCAACCTGGCCCGCGCCGGGCGGGTGCTGCTCACCGAGGGCTACCTGGACGTCATCGCCCTGCACCAGCACGGCTTCACCGAGGCCGTGGGCGTGCTCGGCACGGCGCTCACGCCGCAGCAAGTCAAGCGGCTGACCGGGTTCACCCGGCAGGTGACCCTGGTGTTTGACGGGGATGCCGCGGGCGAGAAGGCAGCCCTGCGCAGCGCGCGGATGCTCCTGCTGCAGGGCGCGGAATGCCGCGTGGCCCTGCTGCCCCACGGGGAGGACGCCGACAGCCTGCTCAAGAGCGGCGGGGCGGCCGCCTTCCAGGCCTGCCTGGACCAGGCCCGCGAGGGGCTGGACTTCAGCCTGGCCGCCGTGCGCAGAACGTCGTCCCCCAAGGACGTTGTGGACTGGGCGCTGGAATTTTTGGCTGAATTGTCTTCGGACGGATTGCGCGCCGCCATGCTCACCCGGCTGGCCCACGGCCTGGGCCTGGGCGAGCACGAACTGCGCGGGCTCCACGCGACGCGCCCGGCGGCCGGGAAGCGGCGGGAGGCCCCCGAGCAGCCGGCCAAGCCCATGAGCTCCGAGGCCAAGAAGGACGCTCAAGTGTTGGAATTCGCCATCCGCAGCCCGGCCCATATCCCGGAGCTGGAACGGATGAACATCTTCGAGACCCTGGCCACGGATAGAGCCAGGGCCTTTTGGCGTCTTCTCTCCCGGTACGGCCAGTACGACGTGCTGCCCTACCTGGACGACAAGCAGAAGAGCTTCTGGGGACAATGCGCCAGCAAGCCGCCCCTCAGCGAGGAGGAGGCGCGCGGCTGGTGGGAAGACATATCGGCCCACGGCCAGCGGGTCAGGGTGGAGGAGCGCAAGCGCGGGCTCATCGAGTCCATGCGCGACGCCAGGGACAGGGGCGACTTCGAGGAAGAGAAGCGCCTCATGGCCGCCTTAAGTGATCTAGTGGGGAGGGATCAGTGAGCAATATCAAGGACATCCAGCAGATAAAAACCCTTATCGCCAAAGGTAAGGAAAAAGGCTTCCTCACCTTCGAAGAGGTCAACAAGGCGCTGCCCACGGAGCTGACCGCCAATCCGGATCAGGTGGAGGAGGTCATCTCCATCTTTGATTCCATGGACATCGCCATTGTGGACTCCGAGAAGGAGATGCGCAAGATCGAGGTGATGCCCACCGAAGGCGACGAGGCTCCGGAACCGGAGCTGGAGCTTACCGAGAGCGAGGACGCGCTGGACTACTCCGCGCGCTCCACGGACCCGGTGCGCATGTACCTGCGGGAGATGGGCGCCGTGCCCCTGCTGGACCGCGACGGCGAAGTGACCATCGCCAAGAAGATCGAAAACGGCGAGATGGACGTGCTCTACGCCCTCGTTGAAGTCCCCGTGGCCCTGGAGGAGCTGATCCAGGTCGGCGAGGACCTCAAGATCGGGCGCATCAAGCTCAAGGACGTGGTCAAGACCATCGAGGAGGACGACCCCTCCGAAGACGAGATGAACCAGCGCTCCCGCGTCATCCTGCTGCTCGACGAACTCAAGGCGATCTTCAAGAAGCGCCGCAAAATCTACACCAAGCTCGACTCCTGCGCCAGCCTGGAGCGCCGCGTCGCTGGCGTGCAGCGCGAGATCGTGGCCTTCAAGGACGAGGTGGTCAACCGCCTGCGCGACATCAAGCTGGAGAAGACCCTCATCGACCGCGTCATCGAGACCGTCGAGGACTACGTGCGCCAGATGCACAACTGCCAGCGCGACCTCTCGGCCTACCTGCTCTCCACCGGTAAGACGCAGGTGGAGATCCAGACCATCTTCAAGCAGATGGAGGCCCGCGAGATCAACCCCATGGTGGCCGCCGAGAGCCTCTCCATGACCGTGGACGAGGTCTTCTCCTTCAAGGAGATGATCCTGGCCAAGATGGAGATCCTCACCCGCCTGCAGGACAAGTGCTGCCACCACGTCTCCGACCTGGAGGAGGTGCTCTGGCGCATCAAGCGCGGCAACAACGCCGCCGCCCGCGCCAAGCAGGAGCTCATCCGCGCCAACCTGCGTCTGGTTGTCTCCATCGCCAAGAAGTACACCAACCGCGGCCTGCAGTTCCTGGACCTGATCCAGGAGGGCAACATCGGCCTGATGAAGGCCGTGGACAAGTTCGAGTACCAGCGGGGCTACAAGTTCTCCACCTACGCCACGTGGTGGATCCGGCAGGCCATCACCCGCGCAATCGCGGACCAGGCCCGCACCATCCGCATCCCCGTGCACATGATCGAGACCATCAACAAGCTCATCCGCACCTCGCGCTACCTGGTGCAGGAGCTCGGCCGCGACCCCACCCCCGAGGAGATCGCGGAGCGCATGGACTACCCGCTGGAGAAGGTCAAGAAGGTCCTCAAGATCGCCAAGGAGCCCATCTCCCTGGAGACGCCCATCGGCGACGAGGAAGATTCCAGCCTGGGCGATTTCATCGAGGACAAGAAGGCCCTGGCCCCCGCCGAGGAAGTGGTCAACACCAAGCTCACCGAGCAGATCGCCCGGGTGCTGTCGGATTTGACCCCCAGGGAGGAGCAGGTGCTCAGGAAACGCTTCGGCATCGGCGAGAAGAGCGACCACACCCTGGAAGAGGTGGGCAAGCTGTTCAACGTCACCCGTGAGCGTATCAGGCAGATCGAGGCGAAAGCCTTGAGGAAGTTGAGGCACCCGGTGCGGAGCCAGCACTTGAGGAGCTACTACGAGAGCTAGGAAGTAAAGGCTGGAGGGTTAGAAGCCTCCGGCGGCCAAAGGGCTGCGCCCTTTGGAATCTCATATTGAAAGCCCCGGGCGGTGATGCCGTCCGGGGCTTTGTTGTCACAATGGCCGGTGATCGACGCTCAAGCCAGCCTGTTCGCCTACCTCTCCCCCCTCCGAAACTGATCCTGCAACGCCCTCACTTCCTTGGGCAGCAGCATCCGCATCTTGAGCCCCGCGAACAGCCAGGCCGCCCGTCGCTCCAGCGGCCACTTCCCGTACTCCTTGACCATCTCTTCGTCCGGTTCGTGGTAGAAGCCCACCAGGGACTGTTCATCGTCTTTCACGAGCCGCCCTCCAACTTTCGCAGCGCTTCCACGTCGCAGATATCCTGCCGCCTCGGGGAGCCGAGCTTCGTAGCGATCAGATCCTCCCGGGAGATGAGCGGCACCGTCGTGGAGCCGAACGGGACGTTCATCCCCCTGGCCGCCAGTTCTTCGAACGGCGCGGGCGTGTCGATCATGACGTCCACCTCGGCCATGGGCTGGCTGGGGTGCATGAAGGTGTAGGCCAACAGGCCCTTGTCCCGCTTCCACTGTTCGCGGGTGGCCTCGTCGGCCAGTCCGGCCGCCGGGACGGGAAGCCTCGGAACATAGCCGAGCCCCTCCAGCAGGGTGGTGAGCCGTTCCAGATTGTCCCGCTCGAACAACACGATGAGGTCCACGTCGAAGGTCATGCGCGGCAGGCCGTGGAAATTCACTGCCACCCCGCCGGTAAGCAGGTAGCGGATGCCGGCCTCGCTCAAGGCTTTGAAGAGTCCCTCATAATCGAGTTGCATGGACGATACCTACCTTAAACCCCTCTGACGCGCCATATGTCAGCCCGATTTCTCGCCGGGCGGCCACCGCGTATTGTAACTTCCCGCCCCATCCGGCAGACTCCATTGGGAATCCCGGCCCAAGCCGGATACCATCCAGGAGGACCATCCAATGCGCTTCAGCATGAAATTCATCGTCTTCGCGTTCCCGCTCCTGTTCAGCACCGCCGCCTTCGCCCAGAGTTCGGGCAGCCACCCCCTGTTCGACCGCATGGATACCGACAAGGACGGCTATCTCACCAAATCCGAGGTGCAGAGGCAGTTCCCCCGCTTCAACGACGACACGATGCGCAAGGCCGACACCAATGGTGACGGCAAGCTCTCCCTGGACGAGTGGCAGGCCTACGCCAAATCCGTGCGCGCCAAGCGTCAGAGCGGAGGCATGTAGCCGCAGCGCTTGCCCGCTCCCGGGCTGCCTGCTATAAGGTGGCGTCGAGCCATGTTCGCCGGATGGCCCAGGCCGTCCGGCTTTTTTTCGCCGTACGCGGCGTCACCTGGTACGCTATCCGGGCCTCCAGTCAGGAGGTCCGTCTTGGAGGAAGTGCAGTGAGGAAGATCGCAGTCGCAGTGGTGTTGACGATGGCATCGGCCCTGGCCGCCCAGGGGGCATCCGCCCAGATGACGAACCAGCGCCCCGGCCCAGCCAAGGCGGCCCCGGGCCAACAGCCCGACAAGGACCATCCCAAGCCGCAGCTTTTCCTTCGCATGGATGAGAACGGCGACGGCCAGCTGACTCTGGAGGAGGTCCGCAAGGCCTTCCCCGGCTTCACCGAGGAGAAGTTCAAGCGCGCCGACACCAACGGCGACGGCAAGCTCAGCAAGGACGAATGGCAGGCCCATGTGGCGGGCATGCGTACCGACCCGCAGAACAGGGCAGAGCCCACCGCGCCCGCGCAGTAGACTCCTGCCGGGCGAACGTCCCGGCGAACGGGCAAGCTCCCCGGCCCGGCGCGAAGCTATACGGGATTCAAAAGGGAGGAACTCCCTTTTGCCGCCGGAGGCCTCTTCAACCCGTGCCAGCCACCAGGAAAGGTGGCTGCCTCCGGCGGCCAGAGATGGCGCCGCCCTCTCTGGACACTCCCGCGAGAGGGAGTTCCTCCCTCTCAACTCCCATATCGCTTCGCTGGGTTACAGCTAGAACGTCCTGAAGATCGCCCCGTAGATGGGCTTGACCATCTCCAGCGGCAGGGCCGAGGCCCAGCGCCCCGTGGCCTCGGCCAGCAGCCAGGCCGACAGCACCACCCCGGCGGTTCCAAATCCCAACCAACGCCATGAGACCGCCTTCCCGGCGGCGCGAACCCCCAGCGCTCCTTCCTCCGGGCAAGCCCCCACGCACTGAGCGCATCCGATGCACTCGGGAACGCGCACGTCCGTCTTGCGCCGGATCAGGATGCCCGAAGGGCAGGCCCGCTCGCAGCGCCCGCATCTGGTGCAAGTGGCATCTTTGCGGCGGATTCCGGTGGGGCCGGTCAGGGCCGCGAGACCGAGCAGGGCGCCGTACGGGCAGAGCCAGCGGCACCAGATGTTGCGCGTCAGCAGGGTGCCCACGGCCAGCACGCCGAGCACGATCAGCGTGGTGGGCGAGGGCGAGAGGAAGAAACGCAGCATGGAGGCGTCCGCCGCGATGTTGTGCTCGCCCATCAGGTAGCCGCGCATGGCCATGAGCGGCATGGAGAGGAAGAAGTAGAGGCAGGCCGCCAGCAGCGCGAACTTGAGCTGGCGCGCGGCGAGGTCCAGCCAGTGCGGCCCCGCGCCGCCGAAGCCCAGGCGCCTGCCCAGGGCGCTCAGCAGGTCCGAGGCGAGGCCCACCGGGCAGACGAAGGCGCAAAAACCCTTGCGCAGCAGGAGCGAGACGAGCAGGGCGGTCATCAGGATGGTCAGCCCGGCAGGATGCACCGGGTCGAACAGGCCGGTGAACAGATAGAACTTCAGGGCCATCACGGCGCTGATGGGCAGGAAGCCCTCGGCCACGGGCGGCCGGGCCACGAAGGTCTCACTTGCTCCCGCGGCCCAGGCGCAGAAAAGGTAGAGCCGGACGCCGGCCAACAGGCAGATGGCCGTGAACAGGTACTGGAGCAGCCGGCGGAGCCGGAAAGGGGTAAGGCGCGAGGTCATGATGATGGACGTCCTGTATGTGGCATGCGCGGGGCAGGGCGGATGCGCCCGGGCCGCGCCGCAGCCTATGGCACCGAACTGTGGCCCTGTCGAGTCGGCAGGCCGACACTTCGCATGGCGAGCGATGCAGCGTGTCAGCGACCGAGCAAAGGCCCAGGCTGCTCGGAAGCATTCGGGGAACCGCCATTGACAGTGCCCCCGCCAGTCTTAAATCCAATACTGACGGTACGGTCTGGCGGGCAAGGTGGAGTCCGCCAGATACCAGACCGCAACGGTATGATATTTTGTTTCACTCTACAAAAATGAAACACATTCAGCCGTACCCGTAGGCGGAACGGCGTTTCCAGAATACGGCAACACCGGAACGAATCCCGGTATATCTAGCTTCCCGGGCCTGCCCTACAGGAGTGTAGCACGTGTTTTTTCAGCCCCGGGGACCATGCAAAAATGTACTTTTTTGCCCGCCAGGCCTCGATTTTAAAAAAACAGAGTTCTATCTAGCTGAAATGGTGGTGCTTATTTAACTTGACGAAACTGCCAATAATTTTCATTGTCCACTTCCCACTTTTTTCAGGCCCGGCCACCCGCCGGGACGCATCGCAGGGGCCCGCAGCCGAGCAGGGGGAGCGGGCCGGGCAAGCCGAACCGACGGCCCCCAGTACCCCTCTAAAACGTTTCAGAAGAGGTGACCGACTTGGCCTTCGCTCCCATCAACAAGAACTACCACGACTTCTTCGTCGTCCGGGACAAGGACGCCTGCATCAACTGCCAGGTGTGCGTGCGCCAGTGCTCATACGGAGTGCACTACTGGGATGAAGCCAGACAGTGCGTGCGCCACGACAACACCAAGTGCATCGGTTGCCACCGCTGCGAGGCGTACTGCCCCACCCAGGCGCTTCTCATCCAGGAGAAGCCCTCCAACTTCAAACCCAACGCCCTCTGGCGGCCTGTGTTCATCAAGAACGTCTACAAGCAGGCCGACTCCGGCGGCGTCCTTCTCGCGGGCATGGGCTCCCCGGTGGACATCCCCGTCTACTGGGACAAGCTCCTGCTCGACGCCAGCCAGGTGACCAACCCCTCCATCGACCCCCTGCGCGAGCCGATGGAACTGCGCACCTATCTGGGTTCCAAGCCCAACCGCCTGGAATTCGAGGAGACCCCCGAAGGCCCCAGGTTGAAGACCCCCACGAAGCCGAACATCAAGCTGAACATTCCCATCATGTTCTCGGCCATGAGCTTCGGTTCGATCAACTTCAACCTGCACGTGGCCATGGCCCGCGCCGCCACGGAAGTGGGCACCTACTACAACACCGGTGAGGGCGGCCTGCACGAGAGCCTCTACAAGTACGGCCCCAACACCATCGTGCAGGTGGCGTCCGGCCGCTTCGGCGTGCACCGCGACTACCTGAACGCGGGCGCGGCCATCGAGATCAAGATCGGCCAGGGCGCCAAGCCCGGCATCGGCGGGCACCTGCCAGGCGAGAAGATCAACGCCATGGTCTCCGAGACGCGCATGGTGCCCCTGGGCTCCGACGCCATCTCCCCGGCCCCGCACCACGACATCTACTCCATTGAGGATCTGCACCAGCTCATCTACGCCCTCAAGGAAGCCAGCGACTACACGAAGCCCGTCTCCGTGAAGATCGCGGCCGTGCACAACGTGGCCGCCATCGCCTCGGGCGTGGTGCGCGCCGGCGCGGACATCGTGGCCATCGACGGCATGCGCGGCGGCACGGGCGCGGCCCCGGCCATGATCCGCGACAACGTGGGCATCCCCATCGAGCTGGCGCTGGCCTCCGTTGACCAGCGCCTGCGCGACGAGGGCATCCGCAACGACGCCTCCGTGGTCGTGGCGGGCGGCACCCGCTGCTCCGCCGACGTGATCAAGGCCATCGCCCTGGGCGCGGACGCCGTGTACATCGCCACCGCCGCCCTGCTGGCCGTGGGCTGCACGCTGTGCGCCCGCTGCTACACCGGCAAGTGCCCCTGGGGCATCGCCACCAACGATCCCTATCTGGCCAAGCGCCAGAACCCCGATATCGCGGCCAAGAAGATGGCCAACCTCATGAAGGCCTGGGCCCACGAAATCGAGGAGATGCTCGGCGGCATGGGTCTCAACTCCATCGAGTCCGTGCGCGGCAACCGCGACAAGCTTCGCGCCGTCGGCCTGAGCCAGAGCGAGATGGACATCCTGGGTGTGAAGCCCGCCGGGAGATAGGCCATGAAGAAGATATACCCCAACAAGGCGGTCTGCATCGGCTGCCACCTCTGCGAAGTGGCCTGCGTCACCGCCCACTCCAAGTCCAAGGACATCATCCTGGCCCACAACGTGGAAAAGGCCCAGGAGGGCCTGGCCCCCAGGCGCAACGTGGCCCAGGAGGGCCCGGTGTGCGTGGCCCTCTCCTGCCGCCACTGCGAGGAGCCCATGTGCGTGGCCGCCTGCATCTCCGGCGCGCTGACCAAGAACCCGGAGACCGGGCGCTGCGAGTACAACGAAGAGCAGTGCGTGGGCTGCTGGTCCTGCCTGATGGCCTGCCCCTTCGGCTCCATCCGCAGGCACCCGGTGAAGGAAAAGATCATCAAGTGCGACTTGTGCGCCGGGCGCGACATGCCCGCCTGCGTGGAAGCGTGCCCCAACGCCGGCCTCGTCTACGAAGATCGCGGCAAGGACTAAGCGGAGAATTGCGATGAAATACGTGATTGTGGGCAACGGCGTGGCCAGCGTGGGCGCCATCGAGGGCATCCGCAGGGCTGATCCCGACGGGGAGATTCTGGTCATCTCCGAGGAGAGCACCCCCACCTACGGCCGCCCGCTCATCTCCTACCTGCTGGCGGGCAAGATCGGCCCCGAGCGCATGCCGCTTCGGCCCATCACCTTCTATGACAAGTACAAGGTGAAGATGGCCCTGGGCTCCAAGGTGACGTCCATCGACGCCAAGGCCAAGACCGTCACCACCGACGACGGCAACACCCATCCTTACGACAAGCTGCTGCTGGCCACCGGCGGCGTGCCCTTCGTGCCGCCCCTGCCGGGCAAGGACGGCCCCGGGGTCTACAGCTTCACCACCCTGGCCAACGCCGAGACCCTGGTGGACGTGGCCAAGAACTGCAAGACCGCCGTGGTCGTCGGCGGCGGCCTCATCGGCCTCAAGGCCGCCGAGGCCCTGCACGATCGCGGCGTGAAGGTCTCCATCGTGGAGCTGGCTCCCCGCGTGCTCTCCGCCGCCTTCGACGACAAGGCGGGCGGCCTGGTGGCCAAGCGCCTGGCCGATGTGGGCATCGACGTGCACTGCGGCACCCAGGCCACCGAGATCAAGCGCGGCGCCGACGGCGCCATCGTGGGCGTGCACCTCAAGGACGGCTCCTTCCTGCCCGCCCAGGCCGTGGTCATCGCCATCGGCGTGGTGCCCGCCGCCTCCCTGGCCAAGGACGCCGGAATCAAGGTGGACCGCGGCGTGGTGGTGGACGAGAAGCTGGCCTCCTCCGACCCGGCGGTGTTCGCCGCCGGCGACGTGGCCCAGGCCAAGGACCTCATCCTCGACGACAACCGCGTGGTGCCCATCTGGCCCAACGCCTTCAACCAGGGCTTCTACGCGGGCAAGAACATGGCAGGAGCCGACAGCCCCTACCTGGGCGGCCTGGCCATGAACTCCATCGCCTTCTACGGCCTGCCCACCGTGAGCGTGGGCATCGTCAACCCCGCCCCCGGCGAGGAAGGCATCGAGCTGGCCGAAGACCTGGACGAGGAGAACGGAACCTACCGCAAGCTCGTCTTCAAGGACGGCAGGCTCGTGGGCTACGTGATGCTGGGCGACATCGACAACGCCGGGCTCTACACCGGGTTCATCCGGTTCAAGTTCCCCCTGGACGCCGACACCAAGGCCAAGCTCGTCTCGGGCTGCCCCTCCATCCTGCAGTGGCCGGAAGGCTTCTTTGACGAGAAGTTCAACCCGGTCGGCGCGCAAGAGATCGTTTAAGGAGACCACAAGCCAATGAAGGCTCCCTTCAGATATTACGACTTCCAGAAGGACATCTCGGGCTGCGGCGTCTTCGGCGTCATCAACACCAAGCGCGAGCTGATCCCCGGCGACATGCCCATCAAGGCCATGTGCACCATGCACGACCGAGGCAACGGCCTCGGCGGCGGTTTCGCGGCCTACGGCATCTACCCGGACATGGCCGACAAGTACGCCTTCCACATCATGTGCGACACCCAGGCCGGGCTGGACAAGGCCGAGGAGATCATCAAGTCGTTCTTCACGGTGCACGAGTCCCAGCCGATCCCGACCAAGCGCACCCCGGTCATCAAGAACCCGCCTATCGTCTGGCGCTACTTCCTGACCCCCAAGCAGGGCATGGACCGGCCCCAGTGGCGCTCCCTGGACGAGAAGGACTTCGTGGTCAACGTCATCATGGAGATCAACTCCAAGACGCCGGCCTTCGTGTTCTCCTCCGGCAGGAACATGGGCGCGTTCAAGGGCATCGGCTTCCCCGAGGACATCGCCGAGTTCTTCCGACTGGACGAATACAGCGCCTACATCTGGACCGGGCACAACCGCTTCCCGACCAACACCCCCGGCCAGTGGCACGGCGCGCACCCGTTCACGCTGCTGGACTGGTCCGTCGTGCACAACGGCGAGATCAGCTCCTACGGCATCAACATGCGCTACCTCTGCGAGCACGACTACAAGTGCACGCTGATGACTGACACCGAGGTGGTGGCCTACGAGCTCGACCTGCTGGTGCGCAAGCACGGCCTGTCGCTGCAGATGGCCAGCAAGGTCTTCGCCCCGCCGTTCTGGGACGAGATCGACCGCATGCCCGAAGAGCAGAAGAAGGCCTACGAGACCCTGCGCATGGTCTACGGCTCAGCGCTGCTCAACGGCCCCTTCGCCATCCTTGTCTCCGACGGCACCTGCCTGATGGGCCTCAACGACCGCATCAAGCTGCGTCCGTTGGTGGTGGCCGAGCACGGCAACAACGTCTACATGTCCAGCGAGGAATCCTCCATCCGCGAGGTGGACCGCGTTCTGGACAACGTGTGGGCCCCCAAGGCGGGCGAGCCCGTCATCGTGAAGCTGGAAGACTAAGAGGAAGTTGAAGAGGGGGGGGGGGGGGGGGGGGGGGGGGGGGGGGGGGGGGGGGGGGGGGGGGGGGGGGGGGGGGGGGGGGGGGGGGGGGGGGGGGGGGGGGGGGGGGGGGGGGGGGGGGGGGGGGGGGGGGGGGGGGGG
>NZ_JAKZKW010000018.1 GCF_022808695.1 Fundidesulfovibrio soli | reverse complement strand
CCGAAACGCCGCTGTATTTGAAGAACATGGCCGCTTCGGCGGCGCAGGGGCCAGGGCCGGACCTGAAGCGGCTCACCGCGTCCGACGCACGGTAAACAACAAGCACCTTCCCAATCTGCCTATCCCGCCGCCCGGGCCTCCGCCCTCTTCGCCTTCCTGCGTTTGCTGAACGAATCCATGGCCAGGTAGATGGCCGGGGTGGTGTAGAGCGTGAGCACCTGGCTGAGCAGCAGCCCCCCGATGATGGAGATGCCAAGGGGCCTGCGCAGCTCGAACCCGGAGCCCTGGGAAAGGGCCAGGGGCAGCGCGCCCAGCAGCGCGGCCGCGGTGGTCATCATGATGGGCCTGAAGCGCTTGATGCAGGCCGCATAGATGGCCTCCACGGGCTCGAGGCCATGCTCCCGCTGGGCGGTCAGGGCGAAGTCCACCATCATGATCCCGTTCTTCTTCACGATGCCGATGAGCAGGATGATGCCGATGATGGCGATGAGGCTCAGCTCCGTGCCCGTCAGGATGAGCGCCAGCACCGCGCCCACGCCCGCCGAGGGCAGCGTGGAGAGGATGGTGACGGGGTGGACGTAGCTCTCGTAGAGCATGCCCAGCACGATGTACACGGCGGCCAGGGCCGCCAGGATGAGCAGCGGCTGGCTCTTGAGCGAGCTCTGGAAGGCCTGGGCCGTGCCCCGGAAGGTGCCCTGCACCGTGGCGGGCAGCCCCAGCTTGCGCGTGGCGGCCTGGATGGCGTCCAGGCCCTGGCTCAGGGAGACGCCCTCGGCCAGGTTGAAGGAGACCGTGACCGAAGGGAACTGCCCCTGATGGTTCACGGCCAGGGAGGTGGGCCTGTTCTCCACGTGGGCGATGGCCGAGAGGGGCACCATCTTCCCGGACGAGGAGGTCACGAAGATGTCCTTGAGGGATTCGGGGCTCTGCCAGTAGCGCGGGTCCACCTCCATGACCACGTGGTACTGGTTGAGCTGGGTGTAGATGGTGGAGACCTGGGACTGCCCGAAAGCCCCGTAGAGCACGCTGTCCACCAGCCGGGCCGAGATGCCCAGGCGCGAGGCCGTGTCCCTGTCGATGACCACGCGCGTCTCCATGCCCTTGTCCTGCTGGTCGCTGCTCACATCGGTGAGCGGCTTGAGCCCGCGCATGGCCTCGAACACCTTGGGGGCCCAGGTGTTGAGCTCCTGGAAGCTCTCGCCCTGCAGGGTGTACTGGTACATGGCGTTGCTGGCCCGGCCGCCCACGCGCAGCTCCTGCACGAGCTGGAAAAATGTGGGCGCTCCCGGGACGGCCGCCAGCTTGCCCCGAAGCCTAGCCATCACGCGCTCGCCCGAGGCCTTGCGCTGGCCCAGCGGCTTGAGCGTGACGAACAGCCGGGCAGTGTTGGTGGTGGCCCCGCCGCCGCCACCGCCGCCGGTGAAGCCGATGACGTATTCCACGTCCGGATCGGAGCGGACGACCTCCACCACCTGGGCCAGTTTGCCGCTCATGGCCTGGAAGGAGATGTCCTGCGCGGCCTGGATGCCGCCCGTGAGGCGGCCCGTGTCCTGCTGGGGGAAGAATCCCTTGGGCGCCAGGGAGTAGAGCCAGACGTTCAGCGCCAGTGTGCCCAGCGTGAGCAGCAGCATGAGCCGCCTGTGCCCGAGCGACCAGCGCAGGGAGCGGGCGTAGGCCTCGCGCAGGGCCTCGAACCAGTTCCCCGCCAGCACCCCGAGCCTGCTTGTGGCCCCTGAGCCGCTGCCCCCCTTGGGCAGCATCAGGGCGCACATCATGGGGGTTGTGGTCAGCGAGAGTAAAAGCGAGATGAAGATGGCCGCCGAGAGCGTCATGGCGAACTCGCGGAACAGCCTGCCCACCATGCCGCCCATGAGCAGGATTGGGATGAACACCGCCACCAGGGAGACGCTCATGGAGACCACCGTGAAGCTGATCTCGCGCGCGCCGTTCAGGGCCGCCCGCAGGGGCGTTTCGCCGCGCTCCAGGTGGCTGGTGATGTTCTCCAGCACCACGATGGCGTCATCCACAACGAAGCCGGTGGCGATGGTCAGGGCCATGAGCGAGAGGTTGTCCAGGCTGTAGCCCAGCAGGTACATCACCGCGAAGGTGCCCACCAGGGAGGCCACCACCGCCACGCCCGGGATGGCCGTGGCCCTAAGCGTCCGCAGGAAGCAGAACACCACCAGCACCACCAGCGCGCAGGAGATGACGAGCGACAGCTCCACCTCGGCCAGGGAGGCCCGGATGGGCGGCGAGCGGTCCACCACGGCCGAGAGCTTGACCCCCTCGGGCAGGCTGGCCTGCAGCTGGGGCATGAGCGCGCGCACGTTGTCCACGGTCTCCAGGATGTTGGCCCCAGGCTGGCGGAAGATGATGATCATAACGGCCGGGGTGGAGTTCATCAGCCCCAGCGTGCGCACGTCCTCCACGCCGTCCACCACCTTGGCCACGTCCGTGAGGCGCACGGGCCTGCCGTCCTTGTAGGCCACGATAACGGACTCGTAGCCCGCGGCGCCGCGCAGCTGGTCGTTGGCCTGGATGTCCCAGGCGGTGTCGGCGTCGGCCACCTGGCCCTTGGGCGCGTTGGCGTTGGTGGCGGCCAGGGCGGCGCGCACGTCCTGCAGGCCGATGGCGTAGGCCGACAAGGCGGCCGGGTTGAGCTCCACGCGCACCGCCGGGAGCGCGCCCCCGCCCACGAACACCTGCCCCACTCCGCCCAGCTGGGCGATCTTCTGCTGGAGCACCGTGGAGGCCACGTCATACATTTTGTCGCGCGAAACGCTATCCGAAGTGAGTGACAGGATCAGCACCGGGGCATCCGCCGGGTTGATCTTGCGGTAGGTGGGGTTGTTGGGGAGGTTGGCGGGCAGCTGGCTGCGGGCCGCGTTGATGGCGGCCTGCACGTCGCGGGCGGCGCCGTCGATGTTGCGGTCCAGGTCGAACTGGAGCGTGATGCTCGTGGAGCCCCGGAAGCTGGTGGAGGTCATCTCCGTGACGCCCGCGATGCGCCCGAACTGGCGCTCCAGGGGCGCGGCCACGGAGGTGGCCATGGTCTCCGGGTCGGCCCCGGGCAGCCCGGCGTTGACCGAGATGGTGGGGAAATCCACGCGCGGCAGGGGCGAGACGGGCAGCAGCCGGTAGCAGACCATGCCCGCCAGCATCAGGCCCAGGGTGAGCAGCGTGGTGGCCACGGGCCTACGGATGAACACGCCGGGCAGGTTGAGGCCGTGCAGGGCCACGTCCGTGCGGCTGAGCCCTGAGCCTGGGGCCTGCTCCCTGGCGGTCCGCGCCGTACCGGGCGCCCCGCCGGGCTCCGAGCCTGGGTGCTCCTGGCTTGGCCTGTCAGGGCCTGGCTGTTCCGCCCCGGGCTTTCCCGGTCCGGGGTTCATGCGGCCTCCGGCCCATTGCGGCGCGAGAACCTGCGGGCGACCCTGTCGAAGGCCAGGTAGATCACCGGAGTGGTGTAGAGTGTGAGCACCTGGCTGATGACAAGGCCGCCGATGATGCACACGCCGAGCGGCCTGCGCAGCTCCGAGCCCACGCCCCCGCCCAGGGCCAGGGGCAGCGCGCCCAGCAGAGCGGCCATGGTGGTCATCATGATGGGCCGGAAGCGCAGCAGGCAGGCCTGGTAGATGGCGTCCTCAGGGGCCGCGCCCTGCTCGCGCTCGGCCTCCAGGGCGAAGTCCACCATCATGATGCCGTTCTTCTTCACGATGCCGATGAGCAGGATGATGCCGATGACGGCCAGCACATCCAGCTCCATGCCGAACAGCGCCAGGCCCAGCAGCGCGCCCACGCCAGCCGAGGGCAGGGTGGAGAGGATGGTCACCGGGTGGATGAAGCTCTCGTAGAGCACGCCCAGCACGATGTACACGGTGATGAGCGCCGCCAGGATCAGGATGGGCTCGTTCTCCAGAGAGGCCAGGAAGGCCTTGGCCGTGCCCTGGAAATCGCCCTGGATCGAGGGGGGCAGGCCCGTCTCGCGTACGGCGCGCTCCACGGCCCCCACGGCCCCGCCAAGCGATCCGCCCTTGGCCACGTCGAAGGAGATGGTCACCGCCGGGAACTGCCCCTGGCGGCTGATGACCAGCGGCCCGGTGGTCTCGCTGATGGAGGCGATGGCCGTGAGCGGGGTCTGCTTGCCGTCGCGGGAGCGCAGGTGGATGGAGCCCAGGTCCTGCGGGTTGTCGCGCATCTCGGGCTTGGCCGCCAGAACCACGCGGTACTGGTTCAGCTCGGTGAAGATGGTGGATATCTGGCGCTGGCCGAAGGCGTCGTAGAGCGCGTCGTCGATCTGCTGGGGCGTGATGCCCAGGCGCGAGGCCGTGGCCCGGTCGATGTTCACCATGACCCGGCGGCCCTGGTCCTGCTGGTCGCTGCTCACGGAGTCCAGCTCCGGCTGCGCGCGCATGGCCGCGACCAGGCGCGGGGCCCAGGTGTTGAGCTGGTCCGCGCTGGGGTCCTCCAGGGTGTACTGGAACTGGGTGCGGCTCTGGCGCACGTCAACGCTGAGGTCCTGCGCGGCCTGCATGTGCAGCGAGACGCCGGGCACCTCGGCCAGCGCGGGCCGCAGCCTGTCCATCACCCGGGCGGCGCTGACCTTGCGCTCCTCAAGCGGCTTGAGGTTGATCTGGATGCGCCCGGTGTTCATGGCCGGGTTGGTGCCGTCCACCCCGATGAAGGAGGACAGGCTCGCCACGGCCGGGTCGCGCAGGATGACCTCGGCCAGGGCCTGCTGGCGGCGGCTCATGGCCGCGAAGGAGACCGACTGCGGGGCCTCGGACACGCCCACGATCACGCCCGTGTCCTGCTGGGGGAAGAAGCCCTTGGGCGAATACGCGTACATGACCACCGTGAGCGCAAGCGTCCCCACGGCCACGCACAGGGTCAGGCCCTGGTGGCGCAGCACCACGCGCAGGCTCGCGCCGTAGAGCTCGATCACGCGGTCGAAGAAGCGCTGGGTGCCCCGGTGGAAGGCCCCCTCCTCCTCGGGCGGCACGTGCCTGAGCAGCCGGGCGCACATCATGGGCGTGAGCGTGAGCGACACGAAGGCCGAGATCAGGATGGAGGCCCCCAGCGTCACCGCGAACTCGCGGAACAGCCTGCCCACCACGTCGCCCATGAACAGGAGCGGGATGAGCACCGCGATGAGCGACACCGTGAGCGAGAGGATGGTGAAGCCGATCTGCTTCGAGCCCTTGAGCGCGGCCTGGAAAGGCTCCATGCCCTGCTCCACGTAGCGGGCCACGTTCTCGATCATCACGATGGCGTCGTCCACCACGAAGCCGGTGGAGATGGTCAGGGCCATGAGCGAGAGGTTGTTCAGGCTGAAGCCCAAGAGGTACATCACTCCGAAGGACCCCACCAGGGAGAGCGGCACCGCCACGCCCGGGATCACTGTGGCGGGCAGGTTGCGCAGGAACAGGTAGATGACCAGGACCACCAGGGCCACGGCCAGCATGAGCTCGAACTGCACGTCCTCCACCGAGGCCCGGATGGTGGTGGTGCGGTCCGTGAGCACGGAGACCTCCACCGAGGGCGGCAGCGAGGCCTTGAGCTGGGGCAGCAGGGCCTTGATGCGGTCCACCACCTCGATGACGTTGGCCCCGGGCTGGCGCTGGATGTTCATGACCACCGCCGGGGCCTGGTTCATCCAGGCGGCCTGGCGCTCGTCCTCTGAGGCGTCCTCCAGGTCGGCCACGTCGGAGAGCCGCACCGGCGCGCCCGCCCGGTAGGCGATGATCAAGGGCTTGTATTCCTCTGCGGAGTAGAGCTGGTCGTTGGCGGAGATGATGGAGGCCTGCCGGGGGCCGTCGAAGCCGCCCTTGGCCAGGTTCACGTTGGCCGCGCCCACGGCGGCGCGCACGTCCTCCAGGGTCAGGCCGTAGGAGGCCAGGGCCGTGGGGTTCACGTGCACGCGCACGGCCGGGCGCTGCCCGCCGGAGAGGCTCACCAGGCCCACGCCCGGCAGCTGCGAGATCTTCTGGGCGAAGCGGGTGTCGGCCAGGTCCTCCACGCGGGTCAGGGGCATGGTGGCCGAGGTGAGCGCCAGGGTCAGGATGGGCGCGTCCGCCGGGTTGACCTTGCTGTACACCGGGGGGCTGGGCAGGTCCTTGGGCAGGAAGTTGAAGGAGGCGTTGATGGCCGCCTGCACCTGCTGCTCGGCCACGTCCAGGCTCAGGTCCAGGCTGAAGAGCAGCGTGATGACGCTGGCCCCGCCCGAGCTGTTGGAGGTCATCTGGGTGAGGCCGGGCATCTGGCCCAGCTGGCGCTCCAGCGGGGCCGTCACCGAGGAGGCCATGACCTCGGGGCTGGCCCCGGGGTAGAAGGTGCGCACCTGGATGGTGGGGTAGTCCACCTGGGGCAGCGCCGCCACGGGCAGCTGGCGGTAGGCCACGGCTCCGGCCAGCATGATGGCCACCATCAGCAAAGTGGTGGCCACCGGGCGGCGGATGAAAAGCTCGGAGATGTTCATCAGCCGCCCTGGCGCGCAGGCCCGCCTTCGTTCCTGGGCTCGCCCTTGACCTCCACCTGGAGGCCGTCGCGCAGCCGCTCCGCGCCGTCCACCACCACGGTCTCGCCTTCGTTCACCCCGGAGCGCACGATCACCTCGCCTCCCACGCTGTCCGAGGCGTCCACCTTGCGGACCTGCACCACGTTGTCCGGCCCCAGCACGCATACCTGCGCGCCCTGCGGCCCGCGCTGCACGGCGGAGGCGGGCACCACCACCGCGCCCTTGACCACGTCCACCAGCAGCCTGGCGTTGACGAACTGGTTGGGAAACAGGGCCATGTCCGCGTTGGGGAACTGGGCCTTGAGGCGCACCGTGCCCGAGGCCTGGTCGATCTGGTTGTCCAGGGTGAGCAGCTCGCCGGTGGCCAGCAGGCGCTTCTGCTCCCGGTCGAAAGCCTCCACCTGGAGCTTGCGGCCCCCGGCCATGCTGGCCTGCACCCGGGGCAGCACGTCCTCCGGCAGGGTGAAGACCACGGCGATGGGCTGCACCTGGGTGATGACCACCAGCCCGGTCTGGTCCGTGGCGCGGACCATGTTGCCCGCGTCCACCAGGCGCAGGCCCACCCGCCCGGAGATGGGCGCGGTGATGCGGCTGTAGGTCAGCAGGAGCTTTGCGTTGTCGATGGCGCCCTGGTCGGTGCGCACCGCGCCCTCGTACTGGCGCACCAGGGAGTCCTGGGCGTCCAGCTGCTGGCGCGCGATGGCCCCGGAGTGCACCAGCTGCTCGTAACGGGCCAGGTCGCGCCGGGCGTTCTCCAACTGGGCCTTGTCGCGGGCCATCTGGCCCTGGGCCTGATCCAGCTGGGCCTGGAAGGGGCGCGGGTCCACCTGCACGAGCACGTCGCCGGCCTTGACCATGTCGCCCTCGCGGTAGCGGATCTCCATGATCTGGCCGTCCACGCGGCTGCGCACGGTCACGGTGTTCAGGGCGCTGACGCTGCCCAGGCCCGAGAGATAGACGTTCACGTCGCGCCGGACGGCCTTGGCCGCGCCCACCACCGGCTTGAAGGCCTGACCCTGTCTTTGGCCCTGGGTCTTGGGCTGCGCGTCCTGCGGAGGCTGGCCCTTGCCGGAGCCGTAGAGCTTCCAGGCCGCACCTGCGGCCGCCAGGGCCGCCAGCAGGACCCAGAGCGCCAGGCTGCGCTTTGCGCCCGGCCTTTCCGGCGTGTATCGTTCAGAGGGCATGATTCTTCCTTTGCGGCTCACGCGCTCCCCCTGCGGGGAATCTCGGGTATGTCGTGTTGCTGTCGTTTGCCGCGGGCTCCACGTTACAACGTCGCGCCCATCCGGGTCCACCTGGGTCCACATGATGGCACGGCGGTTGCTCACTCACTCCGCAGGGCCTCCGGCCCGCCGGGCAGGCCCGAATATCGTACAATTTTGTAGCCAGCCCGACAATTTTGCAGCAACGCGCGACCGCGCGTCAGGAGTGTGCGCAATGGAAGGCCTCCAGGAACTCATGGCCCAGATCAAGGCGATGGGCAGCGAAGAAACCGCCCAGGGCCCGAGCGAACCCGTGGACCTGCTGCTCTACGCCCCCTGCCCCGTCAAGCTGGCCGTGAAGGAGCGCATCGAGAACCTGGCCGCCTCGCTCGCGGGCACGCCCCAGGCCTTCACCTGGCACATCCCCATGGGCTGCACCTCCATCGACCCCTACGACCCCGTCTACAAGGAGACCGACCCCGAGCGCCTGCCCGCCGTGATCGCCTCCATCGGCTTCGGGGACTTCTGGCGCAAGCCCTTCGTGGAGCGCTTCGTCCAGGCTGGCGTGTTCGAAGCCGTGCGGCCCGAGAGCATCAGCCCCCTGCACGTGCGCTCGGGCATGCTGGACCCGGCAGGGGCCTACACGGTCTACGGCGCGACCCCCTACATCTTCGTGGCGGACACCCGCCGCCTGGGCCCCCTGCCCGTGCCCCGCACCTGGGCGGAGCTCATGCACCCGCGCTACAAGGGCCACCTGGTCATGTGCGGCGACGGCGACGACATGGCCGACGCCGTGCTGCTCACCCTCTTCAAGGACTACGCCCTGGAGGGCCTGCGCGACTTCGCCTCCAACGTCAAAGGCCTGATGCACTCCTCGCGCATGGCCAAGATCGCGGGCTCCAACGAGCCGGACGCGGGCTCCATCTACATCATCCCGGCCTTCTTCGCCCACAGCGTCAAGCAGCCGCCCCACGTGGAGATCGTCTGGCCCGAGGACGGCGCGGCCGCCAGCCCCCTGTACCTGCTGGCCCGCAAGGACTGCCTGTCCAGAATGCGCCCCGTGCTGGACTTCTTCGCCAACGGCTTCTCCACCATCGAGAGCGCGGCCTGGTTCGCGCCCCTGGGCCTCTCCGGCCCCTCGCCCCTGCCAAAAGGGGCCTCGCTCAAGTGGGTCGGCTGGGACTTCGTGGCCCGCAACGACGTCAACTCCCTGCGCGACCAGCTTGGCGACGCCTTCCGCCAAATGACGGCGGGCCTGCGATGAAGCTCGTCACCGTGGCCGGGCCGCCCTCCTGCGGCAAGACGTCCGTCATCGCCCGGACCTGCGGGCACCTGGCCCAGGCCGGTCTGGCCTGCGCGGTCATCAAGTTCGACTGCCTGCAAAGCCGCGACGGCGAGCTGTACAAGGCCGCGGGGGTGCCCGTCTCGGTGGTCTTTTCCGGCGGGCTCTGCCCGGACCACTTCTTCGCCACCAACCTGGAGGAGGCCTTCGCCTGGGCCGAATCCACCGGAGCGGACTGCTGCGTCATCGAGACGGCCGGGCTGTGCAACCGCTGCTCCCCGCACCTGAGGGGGGTGCTCGGGGTGTGTGTCATCGACAACCTCATGGGCATCGACGCCCCGGAGAAGATCGGCCCCATGCTGCGCATGGCCGACCTGGTGGTGGTCACCAAGGGGGACCTGGTCTCCCAGGCCGAGCGGGAGGTCTACCGCTACCGCATCCGGCAGATGAACAAGCGGGCCGTAATACGAAACGTCAACGGCCTCACCGGGCAGGGCTGCCTGGACCTGGCCGCCATTCTCAAGGAGGCCCCGGCGGTGGAAGGGGTTACGGAGATGAAGCTGCGCTTCTCCATGCCAGCCGCCGTGTGCTCCTACTGCCTGAGCGAAACGCGCATCGGCTCGCGCTACCAGAAGGGCAACGTGAAGAAGGCCCATTTCGGAGCCCGCCATGACGGGTGAGAACGCCATCCTGAGCCTGCGCTCCATGACCCTCACCGCCGGGCGGGACAAGTCCGGCCGCCCCGAGGCCCAGGGCGTGGACTTCCGCGCGGGGGAGGTCACGGCCCTGCTCGGCCCCACGGGCGCGGGCAAGAGCCGCTTCCTCTCCGACATCGAGTCCCTGGCCGCGGCGGACACCCCAACCGGGCGCACCCTGCTGCTTGACGGCGCGGCCCCCACGCCGGACGAGCGTTTCGCCCTCCAGGGCCGGCTGGTGGCCCAGCTGACCCAGAACATGAATTTCGTGCTGGACATGAAGGTCATGGACTTCCTGCGCACCCACGCCCTGAGCCGCGAGGCCCAGGACCCCGACGCCGTGGCCCGGCAGGTGTTCGAGGCCGCCAACGAGCTGGCCGGGGAGCCCTTCGGGCCGGACGTGCAGCTCACGCAGCTTTCCGGCGGGCAGTCCCGGGCGCTCATGATCGCGGACACGGCCCTGCTCAGCTGGTCGCCCGTGCTGCTCATCGACGAGATCGAGAACGCCGGGGTGGACAAGCGCCGCGCCCTGGAGCTGCTGGTCAAAAGCGACAAGATCGTGGTCATGGCAACCCACGACCCGGTGCTGGCCCTCTCCGCCCACAGGCGGCTGGTGATCCGCCACGGGGCCGTGCAGGCCGTACTCGCCAGAACGGACGAAGAGCAGGCCGTGCTGGCCCGCCTGCGCCAGATGGAAGAAGAGATTTCCGGCTACCGGACCAAGCTGCGCGCCGGGGAAGCGCTGGCCTGATAAACCGGGAAGGGAGTCCAGAGGGCTGAAGGCAGGACTTCGTCCTTTAGCCGCCGGAGGCTTCTTTAAAGCTGACGGAAGACGCGGAGTGAAGAATGCCTCCGGCGGGCAAAGGGAGTTCCTCCCTTTGCAATCCCATTCCGCTTCGCGTTGGGCCGGATACCGCGCCCCTTGCACTCCAATTGCCTCTTCGCGCTGGTCGCGTGGCACCGCTGGCCAGCCTGGGGTTCCGTGCGACCCAGCGGGGGTGATCCCGCGCAGGCGCTTCGCCAGAGGGCCGCAGGCCCGGCAGCTTGGCTCGCACTCGGCGAACCGCGCGGGACCACAGGCTGGCCCACCAAAGACAAAAGCCGCGCCCGTTCACACGGGCGCGGCTTGGAATCCCAATCAGCGACAGGCGGCCCTAGCGCCGCACCTGCACCTTGGCCAGGTTCTCGTAGTAGCGGATGATGGCGCTGTGGTCCGAGTCACCGAAGCCTTCCGCCTTGAGCGCCTGCACGATCTCCATGACCTGCGCGGTCAGCGGCAGGCTCACGTTGAGCTCGTGGGAGGTTTCCAGCACGTTGTAGAGGTCCTTGGCGTGCAGGTTCACCTTGAAGCCGGGCTTTACGTCGCCCGCGAGCATCATGGGGGCCTTGGCGTCCAGCACGGTGCTGCCCGCCAGGCCGCCCCGGATGGCCTGGTACACCAAGTCCGGGTCCACCCCGGCCTTGGTGGCCAAGGTCAAGGCCTCGGACACCGCCGCGATGTTCAGGGCCACGATGATCTGGTTGGCCAGCTTGGTCACGTTGCCCGCGCCGATTTCGCCCACGCGCACCACGGACGAGGCCATGGCCTTGAGCACCGGCAGGCACTCGTCGAAGTCGGCCTGGGCGCCGCCCACCATCACCGAGAGCGTGCCCTCAACGGCCTTGGGCTCGCCGCCGCTCACCGGGGCGTCCAGCATGCGGATGTCGCGCAGGGCCAGTTGGGAGGCGATCTCCTTGCTGGCCAGGGGCGCGATGGAGCTCATGTCCACCAGGAGGGAGCCCGGCTGGGCCCCTTCGATCACGCCGCCCGGCCCGAGCACCACCTCCCGCACCTGCGGGGAGTTGGGCACCATGGTGATCACGATCTCGGAGTTGCGGGCCACGGCCTTGGGCGAATCCGCCGCGACGGCTCCGTCGGCTGCCAGCAGGTCCACGTCCCTGCGGGTCCGGCTCCAGACCGTGAGGGGGAAGCCCGCCTTGAGCAGGTTGCGGCACATGGGCTTGCCCATGATCCCCAGACCGATGAATCCTATCTTCTTCATGGCGTCGTCCTCCGGTGACGGCGGTTAGAGCGAGAAGCCGTGCCTTTCCAGCCAAGCCAGCGAAGACTCGGTGTCCGGGCTGGGCACGTACTCCAGGCCCACGAAGCCCTCGTAACCCAGGCGGTCCAGCTCGCTCAGCAGGAACCCGTAGTTGATCTCACCGGTGCCGGGCTGGTGCCTGCCGGGGTTGTCCGCAATCTGCACGTGGGCGATGCGCCCCAGGTTCTGGGCCAGGCTGGCCGCCAGTTCGCCCCCGGCCCGCTGGGCGTGGTACACGTCGTACTGGATGAACAGGTTGGGCCGCTCCACCTGCTCCACCATGGCCAGGGCCTGCTCCAGGGTGTAGAGGAAGAAGCCCGGCATGTCGCGGCGGTTGATGAACTCGGTCAGCAGGGTCAGGCCGTTCTCGGCTAGGCGGTCGGCGGCGAAGCGCAGGTTCTCCTTGAGGGTGAGCCACTGGTCGGCGTGGTGCACGTCCTCGCGCTCCTTGCCCGCCAGGCAGTTGAGCTGCTTCACGCCCAGGGCCCGGGCGTAGATGATGGCCCGGTCCACCCCGGCGCGGAACTCGCCCACGCGGTCCGGGTCCGCGGCTATGCCCCTGTCCCCGGCGGCCCAGTCCCCGGCGGGGAGGTTGAAGAGCACCTGCTTGAGCCCGTTTTCATTCAGCAGGGCCGCCAGCCGCTCCGGCGGGTAGTCGTAGGGGAAGAGATACTCCACGGCCTTGAAGCCCACCTTGGCGGCTGCGGCGAAACGCTGCTCGAAGGGAATCTCCGTGAACAGCATGGAGAGGTTCGCGGCAAATTTGGGCATGGTGTCATCCTTTTGCGTTGGAGCCGGTTGTGAGCGCCGCGCGGCGCTCTGAAAGATCGGGGAGGCATGGGCGTGGCATCAAACCAACCGGATAAATCCAGCCGCCACACCCCGTCAATGCGCAGGCTCCACTCCGGCGTTGCCCGCGCCCCCGGGCCGGGCTACAGTCCCCCCACACATCAACCAGCGGAGACCCCCATGCGCATACGCCTCAACCTGGCCCTGCTCCTGCTCGCCGCCCTCTTCTCCCCCGACTGGGCCATGCCCGAAGCCCAAGCCCAGGACCGCACGTCCACCGGCTCCTGGGCCAAAATGCCCGCCAACGCCAAGCTCTGCTACATGACAGGCGCGGCCGCCGGAACCCGGGCCTTCGCCGAGATCACCCCCGGGGAGCCCAAGCTCAAGCGCGTACGCATCGACCAGGCCGTCACCAACATGGACCATTTCGCCGCCGACCCCCTGTACCAGCGCCAGCCCATGACCGTTACCGCCTACCGCAGCCTGCAGATGGCCCAGGACAAGGGCATCCGCTTCAAGGAGACAGGCGAGCCCCTCCGCGACCCGCAGTTCGACGACTCCCTGCTCTTCGAATACCCCTGGCTGTGGCCCATCGACCTGGACGCGTTCATTCCCGAAGGCGGGCGCGGCCCCAAGCCCACCTTCGCCCAGACCTGGCTCAAGGCCGAACAGTTCGCCAAGATGTTCTTCCTCGAAGGCTTCGGCGACATGGCCGTGGGCCTGTGCAACACCCGACTGGGCAACACCCCGAAGGGCCAGACCTGCATGAAGGCCCTGATGCCCCTGCCCATGGAGAGCGTGGCCTCGCAGATGGACTCCATCTACCACGACCCGGCCTATGCCCACACCGGCTACGATCTGGTGGCCCGGGCCGCGCTTTTGAAGATGGTCGGGGACGACTGGCGCTCTGTCCTGGCCGTGAAATAGCGATCGTGCCATCAGTTGCCAATTCGTATTACCTGGGTTACACGATCTGTCGATCCATAACACCAGGAGGAACCCCATGTCCCGCGTCGCCCTGTTCTCGCTGCTGGCCCTGATCGCCTTGTGCGCCCCGGCGCAGGCCCACTTCGGGATGGTCGTGCCCGACCGCAACATCGTCTCCAAGGACGGCCCCAAGGCCTTCAACCTGGACATCCGTTTCTGGCACCCCATGGAGAACCAGGGCATGGACATGGCAAAGCCCAAGCTGGAGGTGGCGGGCAAGGGAAAGCCCGAGGACGCGAGCGCGGCCCTGAAGCCCGCGGCCATCGACGGGAAGCAGGCCTGGATGGCCTCCTACGCCGTGAAGTCCCCCGGCGTGTACATGTTCGCCGTCACCCCGCAGCCCTACTTCGAGCCCGCCGAGGACAAGTTCATCCTGCACCTGACCAAGACCGTGGTCAGCGCCCTTGGCGGCGAGGACGGCTGGGACAAACCCCTTGGCCAGAAGCTGGAGATCGTGCCCATGGTCAAGCCGTTCGCGCTCTATGCGGGCAACGTGTTCACGGGCAAGGTGCTGCACAAGGGCAAGCCCCTGGCCAACGCCGAGGTCGAGGTCGAGTTCTTCAACGCCGACGGCGCGCGCAAGGCCCCGGACGAAGCCTACGTGACCCAAGTGGTCAAGACCGACGCGGCGGGCGTGTTCAGCTACGCCGCGCCCTGGGCGGGCTGGTGGGGCTTCGCCGCGCTTACCGACGACGACGCCAAGATCAAGAAGGACGGCAAGGATAAGAAGGTGGAGCTGGGCGGCGTGATCTGGGTCTACTTCCACCCCGTGGCCGGGAAGTAGCCGTGCGCGCCCTCGCCGCCCTCCCGCTGCTGGCCTGCCTGCTCTGCGCCGCGCCCGCCCTGGCCCACAAGGTCAACGTGTTCGCCGTGGCCGAGAACGGCGCGCTCGTGGGCGAGGCCTATTTCAGCGGGGGCGGGAAGGCCCTGGACTCCCTCATCGAGGTGTTTGACGCCAGCGGCGCGGTGGTGGCCCAAGGCCGCACCGGGGCGGACGGCGCGTTCCGCATCCCCCTGCCCGCGACCTTCACCCCGCCACTGCGCGTGGTGCTCAGGGCCGGCGAGGGCCACCAGAACGACTACACCCTCACCGCCCAGGATCTGGGGCAGGATTTGGGCCTGCCCGCGCAAGCGGCTCGGGCCCCCTCTTCCCCCGCTTCGCCCGTCGCCCAGGCCGCGCCAGCCGGGACGATCGACGAAACAAGGCTGGCCGCGCTCGTGGAGCAGGCCGTGGCCAAGGCCGTCCCAGCCATCGTGGAGGAGAAGCTGGCCCCCCTGCGCCTGCAATTGACGCGCATGGCCGAGCAGGACCAGTCCGCGCGGATGCGCGACATCATCGGCGGCCTGGGCTGGATCATCGGGCTGGTGGGCATCGCCGCCTGGTTCAAGCGGCCGAAGAAGTAGGGCCTCACACTCCATAGGAACGATAAAGCCCCAGCACCGCATGCGCGGTGCTGGGGCTTTCTTATGGGTGGGGCGCCTCCTGCGGCCAGGGAGGTCTCCCTCGATACCGCATTTTGGTGCTACTCTTTGATGGTCTACTATAATACGCGGATCAATCGCCCTCAGAAAGGCTATGGGCTATTCGTTTCGCAGCGCTTGAAATTTCGTCCTCAACACCTTGAATTATGTTTGCGAGATCATTGCAAGTTTCACGTGAACCTTTAGCAGCCACCCAAAAAGTTAAGGCCGTATAGCGGGCCGTTGCCATTTGAGCTGCTACAAGCTGGGAAAGCAAAATCTCAACGTTCTGCATAACCACCTCTCTGTTTAGTGTTTTCACAGCCTTAGCACGACAAATGACTGCTGACCTATATCACACCAGCCTTGTCAATCTATATAGTCATATACTTCTAATGGGAACAACTAGTACCTGTGATGAATTTTAGCTCATTTTAGAGTATATTTCAGACCTTACTCCTGGATGTTCTTTAGCTTCCAGAGACAAGTAAAATCATAAGGGACAGGAAGCCAAAGCCAACCGGGCCAATCAAACCTTCACTTCGGCGGACTGCCACCCGTGCGGAACCATTCAGGATTTCCGGGTAACAGCCATAATAAAGAAGCCTCCCCGACGGATACGCCGGGGAGGCTTCTTGGTTAATAGAGCTGTTCAGACAAAACTTCGTCGCATGGAACGCGAAGTGGAAAAAGAGTCCAGAGGGCCGAAGGCCCTTTGGCCGCCGGAGGCGCTCCCCGCCTCCCCTTCTTATGCTATCTTCTCCAGCACCTTGATGTCCCTGCTTTCGATCAGGGCGGCCCCGTCGCGCTGCAGCGCCTCCAGATGCGGGGCCTTGGAGTGCTTCTGCAAAAGCTCCATGCTCTCCCATATCTCATAGAACACGTACACGCGCGGCTCTTCGATACCGCGATGCAGGTCGTACTGGATGCAGCCTTCGTCCTTGCGGGAGTGCCCCACAAGGCCCTTGAGCAGCTTCTCCAGCTCCTGGTCGCAGCCTTTTTTGGCCACCAGCGTGGCCACCACGGTCACCTGCGGCATGGCGCGCCTCCTCAGCCTTCGCCCACGGCGGGCATGGCGGGCATGGTGGCCTTGTTTTTCACCACCACCTCGCCCAGCCAGGCGATCATCTTGCCCAGGTGCCCCATGTTACGCAGGGCCTCGGCGTCCTTGCAGACGTCGTCCGGGGCCAGGCCGTAGCCCATGTTCCAGTAGGTTGAGCCGGGGATGATCATGCCCGAGATCTGGAACAGGTGGTTCATGGTGTCGAAAACGTGGGTGGCCCCGCCGCGGCGCACGGCCACTACGGACGCGCCGATCTTGCCCGCCAGGCGGCCGCCGTTGGCGATGCAGACCATGCCCGCGCGGTCGATGAAGGCCTTCATCTCGGCGGAGACGTCCGCGAAGTAGGTGGGCGAACCCAGGATCAGGGCGTCGGCCTCCAGAACAGCCTGGAGGGTCTCGTTGAGCAGGTCTTTATCCATGATGCAGTGGTCGTTCTTGAGCTCGAAGCACTTGAAGCAGGCCTTGCAGCCCCGGACCTTCTTGCCCCCGATCCGCACCAGGCTGGTCTCCCAGCCGGCTTCCTCCAGGGGGGCGAGCACTGCCTTGAGCAGGGTTTCGGTGTTGCCGCCCTTGCGCGGGCTGCCGTTGATGGCGATGGCTTTCATTCGTGTGACCTCCTGCGCGTTCTTGACGCGTGGTGTTCTTGGCTGCCATATGCGTGCTTGCGGATGAAAACGCAAGTATGGTCTCAAATGTATCATACTATCATTTTGTATAGTGAGGCGAGAGATGGCCAAGGCGTGCAAAACCAAAGAGTTGAACGGCAGGCAGTACCGCTGCTTCTTCGAGTTGACCCTGCAGGTGATGGGCGGCAAGTGGAAGCCCATCATCCTCTACCACCTCTCGGAGGCGCGGGTGCTGCGCTTCAGCGAACTCAGGCGCGGGATGCCCGGCGTGACCGAGCGCATGCTCACGCGCCAGCTGCGCGAGCTGGAGGCGGACGGGCTGGTGCACCGCACGGTGTACCGCGAGGTGCCGCCCAGGGTGGAGTACGGGCTGACGGAGCTGGGCGCGGGGCTGGTGCCCATACTGGACCAGCTGCGCCAATGGGGCGAGCTCTACGAGGATCGCATGGGCGGGGCGAGGCTCTCCGAGGGCGAAGGATACGAACCGCGCAACGGGGAGCGCGAGGCGGCCGTGGGGGAGTAGGCCCCGGGAATGCCCCGGGGGGCCGATGCCCCCGGATCAGGACGCCTTTCGAGGCCTGAGGCCGCCCCGGCCGGGCTGTATCCGCCGTGGAGGAGTCCTTCAGTCTGTTGAAGCCGGGCCGGAATGGCCCTGAAAAGCCGGACCCGGAGCGCGCCTGCATGCGTTCCGGGTCTTTTCCGTGCCCCGAAGCCATGGCGGCCGGGGGGTCAGCTCCGGGGCGCGTCCGGCACTTCGACGGTCACGTTGCCGCGCATGCCCTCCCGGAGTGACTTGTCCGGGTTGGGCAGGGTCAGCTGCACCTCGTAGTGCGAGGGGAACTGCGGGTCCGACTGCGCCGAGGAGATGCCCACCCGGCTCATCACGGCATCGAAGGTCTTGCCGGGCAGCACGTCGAAGCGCACCTTGGCCTTGTCGCCCTCGCGCAGCTTGACCACCAGGGACTCGTGCACCAGGGCCCGGATGATGAGCGGGTCGATGGGCCCGATGCGCATGACGTAGGTGGGCTTGCCGATCTCCATGCCGGGCACGATGGCCGGGTTGACGGCCAGCACCACGCCCGCGTCCGGGGCCTGGATCTTGCCGGTGAAGGTCAGGCGCTTTTGGGTCTGCGGGTTCACCTTGCCGAACTTGGAGGTGAAGATGTCCTCGAAGGCCTGGTGCTGGTCCTTCTCGGCCTTGTAGAGCTGGCGGTACATCTCCAGCTTCATGCGCGACAGCTCGATCTCGCGCCGGGCGTCGGTCATCTCCTGCTCGGACGCCAGGCCCCTCTCGGCGCGCATCCTGATTTCCTTGTAGTCGGCGTTGCGCTTGTCCAGCGAGATCTGCAGACGCTCCACCTGGGTGTCGAGCATCCGCAGATCGTACCTGGAGAGCCTGTGCAGCTCGGACTCAACCACCGAAAGGGGCAGCGAGTACTCGATCAGGGGCTGCTCCGGCACCACCATGTCCCCGATGTTGACCAGGATTTTAAGGATCTTGATCGTGCCGGTGAAGGGGCGGACAAGGGGCTGCTCCTCGTCGTCCTTCTTCTTGGCGCTCTGGGCCTTGGCCTCGGCCTCGAAGGCCGCGATGTCGGCCGGGGAGGCATGGGGGGTGCCCAGGTCGTAGCCGTTGGGGCTGAAGGTCTTCCCCTGGAAGGTTATGGTCTCCGCGGCCGCGGGCGCGGCCAGGAGCAACGCGGCCAGGGCCGCGTAAACGAGCGGACGGATAAGCATCGTGAACCTCCGTGGGGGCCGCCGCGCTTCCGGCGGCGGCCGCCCAGGGGGCTTCTTACAGGACAATGCGGATAAACTGAACCCTCCAGGGAGGGGGGTGCGCGAAGCGGCTACTCGGCGTTGAGGATAACGGAGAATGCCTTGAACAGTGTGCAGATCCCGTCGCCGACCTTGAGCTCCAAGCTCTTCACGGACTCGTCGGTGACCAGGGCGCAGACCTTGGTGCCGTCGGGCAGCTCCACCACCACCTCCGCGGCGATCTGGCCCTCGGTGATCTTCACGATCTTGCCCGCGTACTTGTTGCGGGCGCTGGTCTTGAACTTCATGTCGTCCTTGACCAGGATGACCCACGGAGCCTTGACCGTTGCCGTGACGGGGGAGCCCAGCTCCAGCTTGAGGGTGTCCATGCTGTCGTGGGTGATGGTGGAGACCACCTTGAGGCCGCTGGGGGTGGTCAGCTCCACCTCGTAGAGAATCTCGCCCTTGCGGATGTTGCTGACCTTGCCTGTGAACGCGTTGCGCGCGCTTGTCTTCATCTTTCTTTCCTTGAGGATGTAGTGGTTGACGATGCGGCTGACGTCGTCGTCGGAGAAGGCCACGTACTGCGCTGTGAGCGTGATGCTCTGGTGGCCCAGGATGGCCTGCACCACCTGCAGGGGCAGCCCGCCGCGCAAAAGCTCCACGGCCCGCGAGTGGCGCACCACCCGGGGGTTGATGAAATCCTTGGGGATGCCGCACTCCTGGGCGCGCTCGTAGAACTTGCGGCGCACGAAGCCCTGGTCCAGCCGGAAGACCTCGCCGCGCAGGGAGGCGCACATGGGGTCGTCCAGCAGCCTGGCCAGGGTGTCTGATATCTCGCGGGGCAGCTGCACCTCGCGGTCGCTGTCGCCGCGGATGATCACGCAGGCCCGCTCGAAGTCGAAGTCGGCGCGGTCGTCCACGGCCAGGGCCTCGCCCAGCTTGAGCGCGCCGTAGCGGATGAGCAGGTAGAGCATCCAGATGCGGCCCCGGGCGCGTTTGCGCGCTGGGCTTTTGGCGCCCTCGTACCAAAGCCGGAAGGCTTCGGTGAGTTCGTGCAGGTGGATGAAGTCCAGATGCTTGACCTCGCCGGGCACCTCGAAGGCCATGGCCGGGCACGGGGCTTTGCCGCCCCCCGCCGGAGCCTTGCCGGGCCCGCAGCCGGCCCCCCGGCGTGGCGGCGGCGCTCCCCCGCCCTCTCGGGCGCGGGCCACGCGGTCCAGAATGTCCTTGAGTTCCTGGTCTCCGAGGGACCCCAAAGCGGCTACGAGATCCTGCTGTTTCATTTCGGCACTCCATGTCCAGGAATACCAGTTATGTCAAAATTGTCCAATATGTCACGCGTTCACAGCTTGGAGTGACCTGCCCGCCCGGAGACGCGCGGCAAAGTTCAGGCTTTGGCGGCCGCCCTTCGCTGGTCCAGGTAGTACATCACCGGCACGACCATGCGCGAGAACACCGTGGCCGCGACTTCGCCAGCCATGAGCGAGATGGCGAGCCCCTGGAAGATGGGGTCGAAGAGGATCACGAAAGCCCCGGCCACCACGGCGATGGCCGTGAGCAGCATGGGCCGGAAGCGCACCGCGCCGGCCTCCACCACGGCGTCCTCCAGGCTGACGCCCTCGCGCCTGCGCATCTCGATGAAGTCCACCAGGATGATGGAGTTGCGCACCACGATGCCCGCCCCGGCGATGAAGCCGATCATGGAGGTGGCCGTGAAGAAAGCCCCGGCCAGGGCGTGGGCCGGGATGATGCCGATGAGCGAGAGCGGGATGGGCGACATGATGGCTATGGGCGTGGTGTAGGAGCCGAACCAGCCCACCACCAGGATGTACACCAGGATCATCACCACGCCGAAGGCGATGCCCATGTCCCGGAAGACCTCGTAGGTGATCTGCCACTCGCCGTCCCACTTCATGGAGTACCCGGCCAGGGACTTGGGCTGCGCCGTGTAGAGCACCGGCAGGGGCTCGCGCCCTCCGGCCTGCCAGGCCCCCTGCCCTTCCGCCCCCAGGCGTTCCAACTCCCGGGTGATGCGCCCCATGCCGTATACCGGGCTTTCCTCGCTGCCGGCCATGTCGCCCGTGACGTAGACCACGGGCTGCAAATTCTTGTGATAGATGGCGGAAGGCACCGTGCGCTCCTGGATGGTGGCGATCTGCTCCAGGGAGACCATCTGCCCCTGCGCGCCCCGGATGGGGATGGCAGGGATGTCCGTGGCGTGGGCCCTGTCCCGCAGGGGCAGGCGCACCACCACGGGGGCGTCCTCCTGGGCGGATTCGTCGTGCAGCAGCCCGGCCTGTACGCCGCGCAGGGCCGCCGTGACGGCCTCCAGGGCGCGCCTGGGCTCGATGCCGTTGGCCAGGGCCTTGTCGCGCTCGATGCGGATGACCCGCTCGGGCTGGGGGTCGTCCACGTACCAGTCCACGTCCACCACGTCCGGGGTGCGCGCGAACACCTCCTTGACCTGACGGGCCACCTTGAGCCTGCCCGCCTCGTCCGGGCCGTAGACCTCCGCCACCAGGGTCTGGATCACGGGGGGGCCGGGGGGCACTTCCGCCACCTTGAGCCTGGCCCCGTATTTCTCCGCGATGGGGGCCAGCGCCAGGCGAACCTGCTTGGCGATCTCGTGGCTTTGCAGGCCGCGCTCGCCCTTGGGGGCCAGGTTCACGGCGATGTCCGCCGCGTTCTGGCCCCGCCGCAGGTAATAGTGGCGGATGAGCCCGTTGAAGGAGAACGGGCCGGACGTGCCCGCGTAGATCTGGGCGTCGGCCACGTCCGCCCGTTTGAGGATCTCCGAGGCCAGCTCCCCGGCCACGCGGGTGGTCTGCTCCAGGGGGGTGCCCAGGGGCATGTCCACCACCACCTGGAACTCGCTCTTGTTGTCGAAGGGCAGCATCTTCACCAGCACCAGCTTGAGCGGAAACAGGGCGCAGGCCAGCAGGAGCAGCCCCCCCACCAGCGCCAGGAATCCCCGGCGCTTGCGCGGCTCCCGGATGAGCCCGGTCATGAGCCGCTTGTAGAGCCTGGTGCCCGCGTCGTCCGCGTGGGCGTGGGCCTTGGCGGGCCTGCGCGCGAGCACCCGCTTGGCTGTCCAGGGGGTGATGACGAATGCCACGCCCATGGAGAACAGCATGGCCAGGGAGGCCCCGATGGGCATGGGCCGCATGTACGGCCCCATGAGCCCGCCCACGAAGGCCATGGGCATGATGGCCGCGATGACCGTGAACGTGGCCAGCACCAGGGGGGCCCGCACCTCGTTCACGGCCTCGATGATCACCTGGCTGAAGGGCCGCTTGGAGCTGCCGGGCAGGTCCAGGTGGCGCACGATGTTCTCCACGTCCACGATGGGGTCGTCCACCAGGATGCCGATGCAGAAGATGAGCGCGAAGAGCGTGACGCGGTTGAGCGTGTAGCCCAGCAGCCAGTACACGGCCAGGGTCACGGCCAGGGTCACGGGCACCGCCACCATGACCACCAGGCTGGCCCGCGCGCCCAGGAACAGGGCCACGATCACGCCCACGGAGAGCGCCGCAAGGATCAGGTGCTCCAGGAGCTCGTGCACCTTGGCCCGGGCCGTCCAGCCGTAGTCGCGGGTGGTCTCGGCCTCTACCCCGTTCGGGATTACGAAGCCCTTGAGGGCCTCCACGCGCTCGAACACCGCTTCGGACAGCCGGGTGGCGTTCTCGCCCGCGCGTTTGGCCACGGTGAGGGTCACGGCGGGCTCCATGTCGGGGGTCTGGCCCTTGGCCGCCTTGGAGGCCCGCCCGCGCAGGAAGAACACGTAGTCCCCGGGCTCGTCGAAGCCGTCGGTGATCCTGGCCACGTCGCCAAGGTACACGGGCCTGGAGTCCCGCACGGCCAGCACAGCCCGGGAGAGCTCCTTCCGGGTGCGGAAGAAGTTGTCGAGCCGGATGCTCACGGCCTGGCCGTCCTGCATGGTCTCGCCCACGGTCTCGCCCTGGTTCTGGCCGCGCAGGGCCTCCAGCACGTCCACGGCGTCCAGGCCGTTGGCGCGCAGGCGCTCCTGGTCCAGCTCCACCATCACGGCCCGCTTGCGCCCGCCGATGACCGATGTCTCCGAGACGCCGGGGATGCGCCGGACCTCCTCGTTGACCTGCAGGGCCACCGTGCGCAGCTGGCGCGAATCCAGCCCGCCGCCGTGGAAGGTCACGGCCACCACGGGCACGTCGTCGATGGCGCGGGGCTTGAGGATGGGCTGGGAGCAGCCGGGGGGTATCCAGTCCAGGTGCTGGTAGAGCTTGGCGTAGGTCTTGATCGTGCTCTTCTCGGCGTCCTCGCCCACCTTGAAGCGCACCACGGTCAGCGCCGAACCGTCCTGGGCGGTGGAATAGACGTACTCCACCCCGGGTATCTCCCAGAGCAGCTTCTCCATGGGTGCCACCACGCGGCTCTCTACCTCCCTGGGCCCGGCCCCGGGCATGGAGACGTGGATGTCGATCATGGGCACGACGATCTGGGGCTCCTCCTCGCTGGGGGTGCCGGTCACGGCGAAAACGCCGAGCAGCAGCGCCGCCAGGATGACCAGCGGCACCAGCTTGGAGTCCACGAAATAGGCGGTTATGCGCGAGAGGGCGTCGTGGCCGTGGGGCTTGGGGGGCTCGGGGGCGCTCATTGGCCCGCCTCGGCGATGCGGTCGCCCTGGCGCAGCGTTTCTGTGGCGGAGCAGACCACACGTTCGCCGCCGGAGAGCCCGGAGAGCACCTCCACGTAGCCGGGTGCGCCTGGCGAATCGAAGGCCTCGGAATCCGTGAGGAAAGGCTTGCCATCCAGCAGCACCTTCACGAAATGTCCGCCCGGCTTGATCACCCGGAACTCAGCCGTGCCGGAGGGGCCAACCACGAACACCGCCGGAAGGTCGCCGCGCATGCGCAGGCAATCAAGCGGCAGCAGCAGCTTCTTCGAGGTCCGCACCGGCAGGAACACCCGGCCGTACATGCCCGCCTTGGGTTGGGCCGCGCCGGCCCGGGGAAGCTCCGCCTTGAGCTTGAAGGTGCGGGTGGCCGGGTCCACCCGGCCCACCACGGCGCTCACTTTGGCCGCGAAGGGCTCCGGCCCCAGCGCGGGCAAGGCCCCCACAATCTGCTGGCCCAGCGCGAGCCCGGGCAGCAGGCTTTCGTCCACCTGGGCCACCAGGTCGAACCCGCTGGCCACGTCGTCGATCATGGCCAGGGGCTGCCCCGCGTTCACGAAGGCCCCCAGGTCCACATAGCGCCGGGCCAGCACGCCGTCGAACGGCGCCGTGATGCGCGTGTACGCCCCCAGGGACTTGAGCTCCTCCTTCTGGGCGGCCACGGCCTTCCCGCGTGATGCGATGGCCTCCACCTCGCGGGCCAGGGCCAGGTATTCCGTCCTGGCCTTTTCGAAGTCGTCCTGGCTGATGACCTTCTGGGCCAACAGCTTCGTGAGCCGCTCCAGATTGGCCTTGGCGTGCGCGGCCCGGGCCTCCAGGGCCTCGCGCTCCGAGGAGGCCTGGCCGGCGGAGGCTGCGAGCCCCTGGGCGCGGCTCTGCAGGTCCTTGTCGTCGATGCGCATGACGGGGTCGCCCGCCTTGAGGGCCGCGCCCTCGCGGGCCATGACCTCGACCACCGCGCCGGAGAGCTTGCTGGCCAGGGTGACGCTGTTGCGCGACTCCACCTGGGCCGGGAAGGAGCGGCACTCCACGGCCTCCTCCACGCTGACCACGCCGGTGCGGGCCGTGACTGTCCTGACGGATGGGGGCGGGGCTTCGCGGCCGCAGGCGGCCAGGAGCGAGGCGATCAACAGCAGGGCCAGGCAAGGCCCGGGCGGCGGCGGGAGAAGGCGCATGGGCGGCTCCGTTTCCGGGGTATCCCGGCATTGGATGGATTCTTGCGCGAGCCTACCTCAATATTGCGGCTGCGCCAATCACCAGCGCGGCTCAGCGTTCATTCCTCCCTTCAAAGTATGTCTTGCGCACGACGTGTGTTTTGCCCCGTTATATCCGTGATGAAGCGTCCGTTATGCATCGCTGCGGCCTGGCGCTGCGTCCAGGAAGACGAGGAGTCGAATCCTCCCATTCCGATCCGGTATTGGGTATGGGTTCAGCAGGCCGCGTTCGAACCGAACGCCGGATGCTCCGGCCGTCCGCCCGTTCCGCCGCGCAATAGCCGCTCGACGCCGGGTGTGCTTTATCCTACGAATGGACGCGTTTGCCACCGGTTCAGTTCGCCGTGGCGTCGGCCCCAACACCAACACCAGACGACAAGGCGGAGCATGAACATCCCCGATTCCCGGCCCAGGAAGGGTTCCCACACCCAGGCGCTTCGCGCGCTCACCGTGCTTCTGGCCCTGCTGATGCTGGCGGCGGCCCTGTCGGGCTGCGCCGGGGTCTCGGTCAAGCCCAGCCCCATTTCCCAGCGCTTCGACGCCCTGGACCGCAGCGCCATCAACTCCTCCAGGCCCAGCGAGCTGACCCTGGCCTTCCTCAAGCAGCGCGACCTGGCCGCGCAGTGGGAGAGCGACCCCGAGGGCCTCATCGCCCGCCTGGACGAAAAGTACCACGCCGCCCCGGGCCCGGGCACGCTGTTCGCCCTGGTGGAGCTCTCGCACCTGCAGGCCAAGAGCCTGGCCTCGGAGCCGGACAAAGCCGCCCGCTACGACCTCTCCTGCGCGCTCTACGCCTACCTGTTCCTGTTCGACCCCAGGGTCGCCGCGACAATGGACTACCTGCGCCCCAACACGCGCCTGGCCGCCGAGTTCCACAACCGCTCCCTGTCGCGCTACCTGCTTCGCGCCCGCGCCGCGGGCATCCGCTTCCAGAAGGGGATGAGCCTGCCCCTGGCCGCCGGGTCCCTGCTGCTGGAGGAGCGGCGCAGCGGGCTGCCCTTCGCCCCGGAGGAAATCTCCGACATGCATCTGGCCTTCGAATTCGCCGTCTCCGGGCTGGACGTCACGTACTCGCTGCCCGGGCTCGGCGTGCCGCTCATCCTGGTGCGCGACGGCTCGGCCAGGGACGATCGCCCCGAGGACCGCTTCCTGCCCAAGGTGCGCCAAGTGGTCGCGGCCACCCTCTTCCTGCGCATCGACCCCGAGCCTGGGATGGGGCCCGGGCGGGAGTCCGGCCCGGATTCAGGCGGCGGGGCCGTCTACCGGTGCAGCCTGGAGTTCTACGACCCCATGCGGGCCAGCACCGTGCAGGTGGGGTCGACGAACGTGCCGCTGGAGTCCGACACCACGACCCCCCTGGCCTGGATGGCGGCCCACGCCAAGCCGCAGGGCGGCATCAAGGGCCTCATGGACCCCGAGGCCATGAAGGCGGCCCAGGGCCTGTACATGCTCCAGCCCTACCAGGCGGACAAGATCCCGGTGGTGTTCGTGCACGGGCTCATCAGCTCGCCCATGACCTGGCTGCCCATGATCAACGGCCTCATGGGCGACCCGGAGCTTCGGGAGCGCTACCAGTTCTGGTACTTCTCCTACCCCACGGGCAACCCGGTGTTCTACTCGGCCTCGCTGCTGCGCGACTCCCTGGAGCACGTGCGCCGCACCTACGACCCCGAGGGCAGGAATCCCGCCTTCAACAACATGCTCATCGTGGGCCACAGCATGGGCGGGCTCCTGAGCAAGGCCATGGTGCAGGACAGCGGGGACAGGCTCTGGAACCTGCTCACCAACAAGCAGCCCTCCGAGCTGAATCTGCCGCAGGACGTGCGCGAGCTGCTGAACAAGTCCTTCTTCTTCAAGCCGCTGCCCTTCATCAGCGAGGCGGTGTTCATCAGCACGCCGCACAGGGGCTCGGGCATGGCGCTCGGCACCATCGGCAGCATCGGCAGGGCGCTGGTGACCCTGCCCCTGACCCTGGCCAAGGCCGGGGCCACGCTGCTGCAATCCATCGGGACGCCCAAATCCGGCATCGCCCTGGAGGGCCTGCCCACGGGCATCGACAGCCTCTCCCCCAAGAACCCCATGCTGACGACCACTGCCGCCATGCCGGTGGCCGTGCCCTTTCACTCCATCATCGGCAACGAGGACAAGGCCGGGGTGGCCGGTGGGACGGACGGCGTGGTGCCCTACTGGAGCTCCCACCTGGACGGGGCGCAGACGGAGCTGATCGTGAAGTCGGGCCACGGCGCGCACGAAAACCCGCTGGCCATCCGCGAGGTGAGGCGGATCATGCTGGAGCACATGAGGAAAAACGGCGAAAAGCCTCAATAAGGGTGCGCGCCGGGCCACGCCCGGCGGCCGCCATCGGGCAGGCGCAGCCGATGCGCCCCGGACTCGGCATTGATCGGAAGAGATTGAACGCGGAAACCGCCCGGAGCCGTCCTGCGGTCTGGACACCCTATCCGGAATTCCCCCTACAGACTCGGCCGGCTCCCCATCGTATCATCCCGCTCGCGTTCCGCCGTGGGGCGCACAAACGATCGCAAAGGAGCGTACGCATGGGCAAAGGGATTCTGATCGCCTGCCTGGCCCTGGCGGGCCTGGGCCTGTCGCTGGCCGGCGAATGCCAGGCCAGGGACGTGACCGGGCGCTACGTCTACAACGAGCGCGGCTACAAGGGCACCATGACGATCTCGCGCATGGGGCCGGGTTTCGTCTTCAAGTTCAAGACCACCAGCTTGAGCAACGGCCAGATGTGCGACTTCGAGACCTTCGAGACCCCTATGGACGAAGGCGGGGGCCGCGTGGACGACGACCTCCCGGCCAAGGGCGGCACCAAGGACGACGGCATCAAGTTCACCATCTCCTTCAAGGGGGACACCGCCCTGGTGGACGCCGAGTCCAAGGGCGGCGAATGCGGCATGTCGGGCTATTTCGGCGGCACCTACCGCAAGGCGAAATAAACGGCAGGCCCCCGGTTACGGCCCAACGGCGGGGGCGCGGGGAAGCGGAATGGGTTTGGGCAAAAGAAAAAGCGGCTTACGCTCGTGGCGTAAGCCGCTGATTTTCGTGGCGTCCCCAAGGGGATTTGAACCCCTGTTAACGGCGTGAAAGGCCGTCGTCCTGGACCAGGCTAGACGATGGGGACGCGCTATGTAAGTTGGCTGGGGGACTAGGATTCGAACCTAGGTTGATGGAGTCAGAGTCCATAGTCCTGCCGCTAGACGATCCCCCAGCGCGGCGGAGAAGCGTTCCTATTCCGCTCGCCCCGGAATGTCAACACTCTTGCGCACATTTTTTGTTTCCCCTAGCCTCCGGGCATGTCCACAACGCAAAAATCGCACGATACCCGCGCCCTGCGGCGGCTTCTCCCGCTGGTCACGGGCCTCGCGCTGGCGTTGGCCCTCATCGGCTGCGCCTCACACGCGCCCAAGCCCGCCGGCAAGGGCACCCAGCGGCCCTACACCATCAAGGGGCAGACCTACCGGCCCCTGGCCAGCGCGGAAGGCTACCAGGAGGAGGGCCTAGCCTCCTGGTACGAGCCGGGCTGGTTCTCCGGCAAGACCACGGCCAACGGCGAGCGCCTGCACGCGGGCGACCTGACCTGCGCCCACAAAGTGCTGCCCATCAACACCATGCTGCGCGTGACCAACCTGGAGAACTCCCGCTCGGTGGTGGTGCGGGTCAACGACCGGGGGCCCTTCGTGGCCGGGCGCTGCGTGGACCTGACCCCGGCCGGGGCCAAGGCCCTGGGCTTCCACGGCAGGGGCACCGCCCGCGTGCGGCTGAGCACCGAGGGCGACGTGCCCGGCATGAAGGATGGCCAGCTGCCCGGCCCCTTCACCGTGCAGGTGGGGGCCTTCGCGGTGACAGCCAACGCGGAGCGGCTCAGGGCGCGCATGATCGCGCGCGGCTACCCCGACACGCGCATCCAGCAGGGCGACCAGACCGGTGTGATGCTCTGGCGCGTGCAGGCCGGCTCCTTCCCTACCCTGTCCGAGGCCCAGGCCGCGCAGGAGCGGCTCCTGGCCGATTTCCCCGACTGTTTCGTGCTCGCCAGGGACTGAGCGGCCAGCCGGGGCATAAGGAGCAACGCCGTGAGGCCGAGGGAGCGGAGCGTCCCGGCCCTTGGGACAGGATAAAGCGCATTCTCCCCCGAGGGGACGGCTCCCCTGCCGGGACCGCATCAGACAAGGATTCCTTACGCCCCAAGCATCCCGGAAAGGGATTCCAATGGGCGAAGCCCTTTGGCCGCCGGAGGCTTGTACCCCGGGGCGCATCCGCGTGTTCAAAGAGGGCCTCCGGCGGCCAAAGGAGCTTCGCCCCTCTGGACACCCATATGGATCCGCTCCTGAGGAGCAACTCCTGACATTACGGCAGGTGCTTCGCTAGACGGAAGAACTCCAGCGGCTGGGCAGGGCATGAGGGCGACGCGATAGAGCCCGGATCGGCCATGACGGGCATCACGGCCGCACCGCCAGGGCGCACCTCAAGGGCGCGCACCGGGGCGTGCGTGTATCGGCAACGGGCAAGGGGGCGCGGGCGGCCCCATAGGGGACCGCCTGCATGGAAGGCTTCGCCGGACCGGACTAGAGCTCTTCGTCCGGGTTGAGTTCAGCCCGGAACTTGCGCGAAAGGCGGAAAACCACCACCTTGCGCGGCGGCAGCACGATGGAGTCGCTGGTCTGGGGGTTGCGGCCTTTGCGGGCGCGCTTGTCATAGGCGTCGAACTTGCCGAAGCCGGAGATCAGCAGGGAGTTGTCCCGCTTGATGGCCTGCTTCATGATCTCGAGCAGGTTGTCCACCAGGACTTTCACTTCCGCCCGGTTCTTTTCGGTCTTTTCGTAGATGTAATCCACGATTTCAGCTTTCGTGAGGGTCTTCCCGCTCATGGCGTCCTCCAAGGGCGTCGAGGGGTTATCGGATATAAGACGCTATCTTCCGGGCCAATTCGCTCATCTCGTCGATGCTCGCGTAGCTCTTCTGGGGCCACAGGCTCAGCCCGTCGCCCTCGAAGCGGGGAATCAGGTGCCAGTGGGCGTGAAAAACCATCTGCCCGGCGGAGGCACCGTTGTTCATGCCCAGGTTCATGCCGGTCGCCCCGAGCGCCCCCTTGAACGAAGCGCCCACGGCCTGCACGGCCTCGAGCAGCTGCGCGCCCAGGGCGGGGGGCAGATCGTAGATGTCGGCGTGGTGCGCCTTGGGTATCACCAGCGTGTGGCCCTTGTTCACGGGGGCGATATCCAGGAAGGCGAGAACCGCGTCGTTCTCGTAGACCTTGGCGCAGGGAATTTCCCCGCGTATGATCTTACAAAAGAGGCAATCGGCAGACATGGGCACCTCGAATCGAAGCCGCTGGCGTTCCACCAGCACTATAACCATTTGGTAGCTTGGGAGATTTTTTTTTGCAAGAGGGAAATCAAAACAAGTGCCCTCGTGGGGCCTCCCTGAGGTTCGCCCACCCCGCCCCAAGCAAGGCCAGGCCTCGCATCCTGCCGGTATTCCTGCCTTTGGCTGGTTGTCCGGGGCGTTGCCTTTTCTGCGCGCAGCACGCCCAGACCGGCGTGAAGACGACCTCGCTGGAGCAGTCGCACGACTTCCTGGAGCGCTGCCTGGAAGCGGCCCGGCCGGACGCCCCCCTGGAGGTGGGCTTCTACGGCGGCACCTTCACCGCCCTGCCCCGCGCCTGGAGGGATCGCTTCATGGCCACGGCCAGCCGCCACCGGGAACGCGGCGTGGTCAGCGGCGTGCGCTGCTCCACCCGGCCGGACCGCGCCCAGGCCGGGCTGCTGCGCGAGCTGGCCGCTCAAGGGCTGGACAGGGTGGAACTGGGCGTGCAAACCTTCTGCGAGCGTGTTTTGCGTTTGGCAGAGCGCGGCCACGGGGCGGATGCCTCGCTCGAGGCCTGCTTGGCCGTTCGCGAGGCGGGGCTGGGCCTGAGCCTGCACCTGCTGCCAGGCCTGCCCGGGCACACACCGGAGGATTTCGCACGGGACGTTGAGCAGGCCGCGGCCCTCGCGCCGGAGGCTGTCCGTCTGCACCCCTGCCTGGTGCTGGCAGGCACGGGGCTGGAGCAGCTCTGGCGCTCGGGCGGGTATGAGCCCTGGAGCCTGGAGCGGACCATCAAGGCCCTGGCCCCGGCGGTGCTGCGCCTCTGGCGCGCCGGCGTGGCCGTGACGCGCATCGGCCTGGCCCACGAGCCGGACCTTGAGGCCGCCGTGCTGGCCGGGCCGACGCACCCCGCCTTGGGCATGAGGGTGCGGGCCTTGGCCCTGCACCTATTTGTCGCGGAGCTGCTCGGCGACAGGCGCGCCGCAGGGCTGCGCGCCCCGGCCGCCGTCAGCGGCGGATTCTGGGGCCACGCCCGTGAGCTGGCCGCCCCCTACGCAGCCCTGGGCCTGGAGCGCGACCGCGTGCGCTTCGAGGACAGGGACGATTTCCAACTGGACGTGCGAGATGACTGATACCGACACCTACGTACTGCGCGCCCGGCGCGTGCTGGTCTCACCGGACGCCCCGGCCATCGAGGACGGCGCCATCATCGTTCGCGGCGGCCGCGTGGCCGAGGCAGGACCCTGGCGTTCGATCAAGGCCCAGGCTCCGGCCGCCGTGCGCGACATGGGCGAAGCCACCCTGCTGCCCGCGCCCGTCAACGCCCACTGCCACCTGGAGCTCTCCCACCTGGGCCTGCCTCCCTTCCTCGGGGCGGGTTTCCTGGAGTGGGTGCGCTGGCTCATCGCCCAGCCAGTTGCCGAGTTCTCCCCGGCCGCGGTGCGCGCCGCCGTGGCCCAGATGGAGGCCAGCGGCACGGCCGCCGTGGCGGACATCGCCACGCGCAAGGGCGCCGAGGTGGCTGCCGTGCTGGAAAACGCAACGCTTGATTACGTTATCCAGCACGAAGTGTTCGGCTATACGTACGACGATTCGTCATTCACGCCCGTCCCTGGCGGCAGCCTGGCCGGGCACGCGCTCTACTCCACCGACCCGGAAGCCCTGCGCCGGGCCAAGGCCTGGGACAAGGCCCACGACAAGGCCTTCTCCATGCACCTTGCCGAGCACGCCGGAGAGGTCGAACTGCTGGCGGGGGGGGCGGGCCACTTCGCGGACTTCGTGCGCCAGCGCATCCTGCCCCCGGGCTTCGCCGCGCCCGGGATGAGCCCTGTTGCCTGGGCCGCCGAACTGGGCCTGCTGGACGAGAGTACCCTGGCCGTGCACGCCGTGCACCTCTCCGGGCAGGACATCGCCCTGATGGCCGCCAGCCGGGCCACGGTCTGCCTCTGCCCCCGCTCCAACTCGGTCATCGGGGTGGGCCGCGCTCCGGTTCGCACGCTCCTGGACGCGGGCGTGCCCTGCTGCCTGGGCTCCGACTCCCTGGCTTCCGCCCCTGACCTGGACCTATGGGCGGAACTCGCGGCGCTGCTTGAATTCTGCCCCCTGACCCTGCGGGAGGCCGGGGCCATGCTCTCGGCCAACGCCGCCCGGGTGCTCGGTTTCGCCCGCCTGGGCACGCTCGAGCCCGGCAAAGCCGCGCGCGTCGCCGTTTTGCCCGCGTCGCTGGAAGGAGCACTGCGCGATTGACGCCCGGGCGAATCCTATGGAAAATGGCGGGTGCGAATCTCGGCCACCCCCACCATCCCCAAGGAGCCCTATGACCTGGCCACACAAGGATCTTCTCGACGTCACCCAGCTTTCCAGGGCCGATGCCCTTGAAATCCTGAGGGCGGCCAAGTCCTTCCAGGAGATCAACTCACGGCCCGTGAAGAAGGTGCCCATCCTCAAGGGCAAGTCCGTCATCCTTTTTTTCGCCGAGCCGTCCACACGGACCAAGACCAGCTTCGACGTGGCGGGCAAGCGCCTCTCGGCGGACACCTTCTCCCTGGCCAAGAGCGGCAGCTCGCTGGTCAAGGGCGAGTCCCTCAAGGATACGGTGCTCACCCTGCAGGCCATGAAGCCCGACGGCATCGTCATGCGCCACAACATGAGCGGCGCGGCCCAGTTCATCGCCGAGCGGCTCGACTGCGCGGTGATCAACGCCGGCGACGGCTGGCACGCCCATCCCACCCAGGCCCTGCTGGACGCCTTCACCCTCACGGAGCGCTGGGGCGGGCTGGAGGGCAAGACCGTGCTCATCCTGGGCGACGTGGCCCACAGCCGGGTGGCCCGCTCCAACGTGCACCTGCTGCGGCTGCTGGGCGCGAACGTGCGCCTGTGCGGCCCGCGCACGCTCATGCCACACGCCGTGAAAAGCTGGAACGTGCCCGTTTTCAACGACCTGGACGAAGCCGTGCGCGGCGTGGACGCCGTCATGTGCCTGCGCCTCCAGCTGGAGCGCCAGCAGGCGGGGCTCTTGCCCGACGTGCGTGAATACTCCCGGCGCTACTGCATGAACATGCCGCGCCTGGCCAAGGCGGCCAAGAACTGCGTGGTGCTGCACCCCGGCCCCATCAACCGCGGCTGGGAGATCGCCTCGGACATGGCCGACGCCCCCGAGAGCCTCATCCTGGACCAGGTGTCCTCGGGCGTGGACGTGCGCATGGCGCTGCTCCACCTCTATCTCACCCGCAAGGAACGCAAGGAGTAGCCCGTGTCCCAAGCTGATCTCGTGGTGCGCCGGGCGGCGCTTGCGCAGGCCCCCCAGGACTATGTGGACCTGTTCGTGGCCAAGGGCCGCGTGCTGGGCGTGTTCCCCTCCGGCTCGCAGGCCGCTCCCGAGGGGGCCAAGGTGGTGGAGGCCGAGGGGCTTCTGCTGCTGCCCTCCCTCACCGACGTGCACGTGCACCTGCGCGAACCCGGCCAGGAATGGAAGGAGACCATCGCCACCGGCCTGGCCGCCGCGGCCAAGGGCGGCTTCGGCAGCGTGATGTGCATGGCCAACACCGACCCCGTCAACGACCAGGCTCCCATCACCGAAACCATGCTGGACAAGGCCGCCCGCTCCCACCCGCGCGGGCCGAGGCTCTACCCCGTGGGCGCGCTCACCATGGGCCTTGAGGGCAAGATACTGGCTCCCATGGAGGAGCTGAAAACCGCGGGCTGCAAGGCCTTCTCCAACGACGGCCGCCCCGTGTCCGACTCCGAGCTGTTCCGCCGGGCCCTCGAATATGCCTCCGACCTGGGCGTGCCGGTCATCGACCACTGCGAGGACCCCTGGCTGGCGCCGGCCACCGGAATCAACGAGGGCGTGGTCAGCGCCCGCCTGGGCCTGCGCGGCAACCCCGACATCAGCGAGGCCATCCAGGCCGCGCGCGACTGCCTGCTGGCCGAATACCTGAACGTGCCGGTGCACCTGGCGCACATCAGCTCCAAGCGCAGCGTGGATGTCATCCGCGCGGCCAAGGCCAAGGGTGCGCCCGTGACCGCCGAGACCTGCCCGCACTACCTCATCCTCACCGAGGAGGCCTGCGAGGGGTACAACACCAACGCCAAGGTCAACCCGCCCTTGCGCACCGGGGAGGACAGGCAGGCCCTGCTTGCCGCCCTGGAGGACGGGACCATCGACGCCCTGGCCACGGACCACGCCCCCCACGCCGCCCACGAGAAGGAGACCCCCTTCGACGAGGCGCCCAACGGCATCTCCGGGCTTGAGACGGCCCTCTCCGTCACCTGGGAGCTGGCCGCGCGCGGCGAGCTGTCAGTCGAGGCCCTGATCCGCGCCTGGTGCCAGCGCCCGGCCGAGATCTTCGGCCTGCCGCTGAACCGCTTCCAGCCCGGCGACCCGGCGGACTTCATCCTTTTCGACCCCAACGCCCGCTGGAAGGTCACGCCCCAGGCGCTTCTCTCCAAGGGCAAGAACACCCCGCTCCTGGGGCGCGAGCTGACCGGCGTGGTCAAAGCGCTCTACGTGGCGGGCAAACACGTTTCGTAACATCCGGAGTGTTCATGAGCCAGCCGTTCAAAGACGCCGTCGCTATCTGCAAGGCCATCATCCGTAACGGGTACGACGCCTACGTCATCAACGCCAAGCTCCAGAAGAGCCTGCTGACCGCCGACGCCCAGCCCGAGTTGGACATCTGCACCGACGTGGCCTTCGACGAATTGCAGAAGCTGATCCCCAACGTGGAGCGCGACACAGGCGACAGCTTCGCCCGCGTGGTCGAGGGCGACACGGTCCTGCATTTCTACCAGTCCAACAACGCCGACGCCTCCCACCCCGAGGAGTGCCTGGTCCGCCTGACCCCGCGCCTGGCCAAGACCCTGGCCGAGCGCGAGAACATGCCCGACTACTTCGCCTGCCCCTACATGCCCACCGTGGAAGACCCGCACGACGGCTTCGCGGACTTCTCCGAGGGCATCGTGCGCTTCAAGGGCATCCAGGACCAGACCCTCAAGCAGGACTACCTGCGCGCCGTGCGCGCCATGCGCTTTTCCGCCAACTTCGGGCTGCCCATCGGCCCCAATACCTGGATGGCCATCCTGCGTGGCGGCCAGCGCGTGCTGGACTACGTGCCCGTCTCCGAGATCATGAACGAGTGGCGCAAGGTCGAGGCCGAGAACATGCACGTTTTCGTCCGCCTGCTCTACGAATCCATGATCCTGCACGCCCTGCTGCCCGAGGTGGCCGCCCTGGCGCGCATCAAGCAGAAGAAGAACGAGACCGAGGACGAATCCGTGTTCGACCACACCGTGGAGGTCATGCGCCACTACCCCGAGGAGCTGCCCTACGACTGGTTCGGCACCCTGGCCTGCCTCTTCCACGACGTGGGCAAGCTCTACACCGCCGAAATCGTGGACGGGGCCTGGACCTTCCACCAGCACCACCGCGTGGGCGCCAAGGTTGTGCGCAAGATCCTCTCCCGCCTGTGCATGGCCCCTGACGAGATGGAGCTGATCTGCCACCTGGTGCGCCAGCACATGCGCTTCCACTTCATGCTCACGGACAAGGGCATCCGCCGCTTCAAGAGCCTGGACGAGTACCCGCGCCTGATCGAGCTGGCCCGCGCCGACATCAAGGCCCGCAACGGCAACTACAAGGAATTCAACCACAACCTCAAGATGCTCGACCGCACGGAGGTCCGCGAGGAGGAGCTCGAGCCGCTGCTCAACGGCAACGAGATCATGACCATCCTCTCCATGCCTCCCGGACCCGGCGTGGGCATCATCCGCGACGCGTTGCTCAAGGCCCAGGTCATGGGCGACGTGGCCACCGTGGAGCAGGCCGTGGACTTCGTGAAGAAGTACACCGCCCGGGAGCAGCTCAAAGGATGACCGGAACCCAAGGGAAGCCGAATCTTCTCGATTTGAACTTCCACCAGCTTGAAGACTTCATCGTCGGGCTCGGGGAGAAACCTTTCCGGGCCCGACAAGTCTGGCAGTGGCTCTGGCAGAACGCCGTGGCCTCGCCCCAGGAGATGACCAACATCTCCAAGGATCTGCGCGCCCGCCTGGAGGAGTCCTCCCGCATCGTGCTGCCCAAGGTGGCCAAGCGCCTGCAAAGCTCCGACGGCACGGTGAAGTTCCTGCTGGAGCTGGACGACGGCGAGCAGGTCGAGACTGTGCTCATCCCGGAGAAGACCCACGTCACCCAGTGCCTCTCCAGCCAGGCCGGGTGCGCCATGGGCTGCACCTTCTGCAGCACGGGCACCATGGGGCTCAAGCGCAACCTGACCCACGGGGAGATCCTGGGCCAGATCCTCGTTGCCCGGGCCGACCTGGAGGCCTCGGGCAACGCGCTCAGGCTGCGCAACCTGGTGTTCATGGGCATGGGCGAGCCCCTGCTCAACCTCGAGAACCTGGTCAACTCCCTGGAATCGCTGCGCCACCCGCAGGGGCTGGACATCTCCTCGCGGCGCATCACCGTCTCCACCGTGGGCATCGTGCCGGGCATCCTGGAATTCGGGCGCACGGGCCTGGGGTCGCTTGCCGTGTCGCTGCACGCCCCCACGCAGGAGCTGCGGGCCAGACTCATGCCAAAGGCCGCCCGCCTGCCGCTGGACAAGCTCATGGAGGTGCTGCGGCAGTACCCCCTGGCCCACCGCGAGAAGCTGACCTTCGAATATGTTTTGTTGGGCGGGGTGAATGACAGGCCGGAGCACGCCAGAGAGCTGGTGCGGCTCATGTCCCACGTGAAGGGCAAGGTGAACCTGATCGCCTACAACCCGTCGCCCGGGCTGCCCTACGAGGCCCCGGACCCGGCGGACGTGGAGGCGTTCCAGAAGATTCTGTGGGATAAGTCAGTGACGGTGACCCTGCGCAAGAGCAAGGGGAAGGATATATTCGCCGCTTGCGGGCAGCTGGTGACGGCGAGCGAACGCGGCGACGACTAGGAAAGCTTGAAAGTCGGCAGGAAGGGGGCGCTGCCCCCAGGCCCCCGCCGGGGGGAGTGCCTCCCCCCGGACCCCGGCGAAGGGTTTGCGATCGAGCGACGTCTCTTGGGAGATCGACGCGAAGCGAAAATGGATTCCAAAGGGGGAACCCCTTTGGCGGGAGAGTCCGAGAGGGCAGCGCCCTCTCGATCTGATATTCAGCTCTTCGGCTTCACCGCCGCAAACACCATCCCCATCGTCACCCTGGAGCTCTTGAACCCGCTCTCGCCCAGGCTGACAGCCCCCTCGAACCCGATCTCACCAAGCATGGCCAGGAACTCCGTTCCCGGTATGGCGCCGCCCTGTCACCTGAACCAGGAGAGCGCGGCCTCCTCCTCGTTTGCGGGCGGCGGCCCCACCAGCATCTGGTCGGCCACCTGGAGCCTGCCGCCGGGTTTGAGCACCCGCAACGCCTCCTGGAGCGCCTCGCGCTTGTCCACCACAAGGTTGTAGACCCCGCTGGAGATCACCAAGTCGAAGCTCGCGTCCGCGAAGGGCAGGGCCTCGGCCACGCTGCTCACGAAATGGCCAAGTTCCGGCCCGCAGGCCTCGCGGTTGCGGCAGGCTCGCGTCAGCATGGGGAACGACCGCTCCACCCCGCAGGCCAGGCCCTCAGGGCCGACCATGGCGGCAGCCACCAGCGTGTCCACGCCCGCGCCGCAGCCCACGTCCAGCACGCGCTGGCCCGAAGCGGGCAGACCCGCCTTGAAGGGGTTGCCCACGCCGCAGAAGAAGCGGCGCACCCGCTCCGGGATGTGGGCGTACCAGCCCGGCTCGTAGCCCAGGCCGTCCAGCCCGGATTGGCCGGTGGGGTACTGGAACTGACCCTCCGGGGCCGAGGCCACGGAGCGGTACTTCTCGTCCAGGGTCGCTGCGATGCGCTGGCGCTGCTGGGTGTTCAGCTTCATGGACTCAACCTATACATTGATGCGGCTATCATCAAGATTTTCGATCAAAAAGAACGATTCTTGCCATTTTTGGCAAACAGCTTATTTTACACGGCACAGAAGCAAAGGAGCGTTCCATGAGCATCGAATCCGCCAAGGCATACATGCAGCGCATGCGCGACGACCCGGATTTCCGGCGCCAGGTCAACCAGTGCGAGGACCCCGAGTGCAACTGGGCCTTCATCCGCGAGAGCGGCTACGACTTCGACATAGACGAGTTCAAGCTTGCCCAGAAGGAAGTCTACGAAGTCCACGGCACGGACCAGTTGCCCAAGAAGGACTGATCTTCCGCCCGGGGTCTCCATCGGATCGGGAGCCCCGGGCGCACCCGGAACCGCCCCGCTCCGCCCGCGCCCAGTTGCTGCGCCAAGCCCCGGCAACCCTGCCCGGGCAGGAGGCGCTTACCACGCGCCACCCGCCCCATTCCATCCGGGCCGTCCGCCCGGCAAGGCATCCGGCCCCGAAGCCCCGTCGGCGCGGCGTTTGACCGCACGCGCCTTTTTCCCTATTGCCTCCTGGTTAACCCAAAAGGTGAAAAGGACGCACGTATGAGCGACAACGCCAAAGAGCATCTGGACTTCATCCGCACCATCGTCTCCGAGGACCTGGCCTCGGGCAAGCATACCGCCGTGGCCACCCGCTTCCCCCCGGAGCCCAACGGCTACCTGCACATCGGCCACGCCAAGTCCATCTGCCTCAACTTCGGCGTCGCCAAGGAATACGGCGGCACCTGCAACCTGCGCTTCGACGACACCAACCCCACCAAGGAAGAGCAGGAGTATGTGGACGCCATCCAGGCCGACGTGCGCTGGCTGGGCTTCACCTGGGACGACCGCATGTATTTCGCTTCCGACTACTTCGGGAAGCTCTACGAGTACGCCGAGCTGCTCATCAAGAAAGGCCTGGCCTACGTTGACGACCAGACCGCCGAGCAGATCCGCGAGACGCGCGGAACCCTCACCCAGCCGGGCCTGAACAGCCCCTGGCGCGACCGCACCGTGGACGAGAACCTGGACCTCTTCCGCCGGATGCGCGCGGGCGAGTTCCCCGACGGGGCGCGGGTGCTCAGGGCCAAGATCGACATGGCCTCCCCCAACATCGTCATGCGCGACCCCACGCTCTACCGCATCCGCCACGCGCACCACCACCGCACCGGCGACGAGTGGTGCATCTACCCGATGTACGACTACACCCACTGCATCTCCGACGCCCTGGAGGGCATCACCCACTCCATCTGCACCCTGGAGTTCGAGAACAACCGCGAACTCTACGACTGGGTGCTGGACAACCTGCCCGTGCCCGCCCGGCCCCGGCAGTACGAGTTCGCGCGCCTGAACCTGACCTACATGGTCATGAGCAAGCGCAGGCTGATCCAGCTGGTGGAGGAGGGCTACGTCACCGGCTGGGACGACCCCCGCATGTCCACCCTGCAGGGCATGCGCCGCCGGGGCTACACGCCCGAATCCCTGCGCATGTTCGCGGAGCGCATCGGCGTGGCCCGCGCGGCCAACACCGTCGAGATCGAGATGCTGGAGGCCTGCCTGCGCGAGGATTTGAACGACCGCGCCCCCAGGGCCTTCGCCGTGCTCGACCCGGTGAAGGTGGTCATCCGCAACTACCCCGAGGGCCAGACCGAAACCTTCGAGTGCCCCAACCACCAGGACAAGCCCGAGCTGGGCACGCGCAGCATCCCCTTCTCGCGCGAGCTCTACATCGAGCGCGACGACTTCAAGGAAGTGCCGCCCAAGGGCTACCACCGCCTCTCCCCCGGCAAGGAGGTGCGCCTGCGCCACGCCTACTACGTCACCTGCGTGGACGTGGTGAAGGACCCCAAGACCGGTGAAGTCACTGAGATCGTCTGCGAGTACGACCCCAAGACCAGGGGCGGCTGGTCCGACGACGGTCGCAAGGTCAAGGGCACGCTGCACTGGGTCTCGGCCGGGCACGCCGCCTGGGCCGAGGTGCGCCTCTACGACCGGGCCTTCGTCAAGGCCGACCCCATGGACGTGGAGGAAGGCAAGGATTTCAAGGACTACATCAACCCCGAGGCCCTGAAGACGCTCCCGGCCTGCCCGGTGGAGCCGAGCCTGGCCCAGGCCAAGCCCGAGGACTTCTTCCAGTTCGAGCGCCTGGGCTATTTCGTGGCCGACCGCCGCGACCACGGGCCGGACAGGCTGGTGTTCAACCGCAGCGTGGGCCTGCGCGACTCCTGGGCGCGGCAGGAGAAGAAAGGCTGATTTCAGGGGGGGTGGTATCCCCCGCCCCCTCTCCAGGCACTACAAGCCGCTTGCGCGCCCCGCGTTTCCACGTATGGAATGAGATCATGTACTGGGACCGAAGCGACCTTGAGCTCTACGAGCGCTGGCTGACCACCCCGCGCGGCGCGTACGCCTTCGCCCAGGAATGCCGCCTGATCGAAAAGCTCACCGCCTGCTGGCCCAGGCGGGGGCGCACGCTCCTGGAGATCGGCTGCGGGCCGGGTATGTTCCTTGAGTTCTTCCACCGGGCCGGGTTCGACGTCACCGGCTGCGACGCCTCCCCGGTGATGGTGGCCGCCTCCCGCCACCGCCTGGGCGACCGGGTGGAGTGCTCGGTGGCCAACGCCCTGCACCTGCCCTACGACCCGGACAGCTTCGACTACGTGGCCCTGCTCACCGTGCTCGAGTACATCGAGGACCCGGAGCTGGCCCTGCGCGAGGCGGCGCGGGTGGCCCGGCGCGGGGTGATCGTGGGCTACGTGAACGCCTTCTCGCTCTACCGGCTCTCTGCCCGTAGGCACAGGCTGCTGGCCAAGGCCCGGTGGTTCACCCCCTGGGCCATGCACCGCATGCTGCGGGAGGCCCTGGGCCTGGCTCCGGTCAGGGAGGCCAGCGTGCTGCCCTTCCCGGAGTGCACCTGGCGCGACGGCCCGCCCCTGTGGGGCCTTGGCAAGATGGTGCTGCACCTGCCGGTTGGGGCCTACTGCGTCTGCGCGGCGGACCTCACCGCGGAGCCGCCGCTGACGCCGCTGCTCTCCTTCGCGGGGGCGCAGCCCACAAAGAGTTTTTGACAACCCGAGGTGTTGGGGCTAACAGCCCTCTTTTGCCGGGCGCACGCCGCCCTGGGGTCCTCCATGGAAAAAATCCAGAAAATCAAAGGTTTCGCCGATCTGCTCGCGGATCAGGCCGCCGTCTTCGAACGCCTCGAGAGCGCCGCGCGCAGGGTTTTTGGCCAATACGGCTACAAGGAAGCCCGCGTCCCCGTGCTGGAGCGCACCGAATTGTTCTCCCGCTCCATCGGCGAGGAGACGGACGTGGTCCAGAAGGAGATGTACACCTTCCCCGACCGCAAGGGCCGCTCCCTGACCATGCGCCCCGAGGCCACGGCGGGCATGGTCCGCGCCTACGTGGAGAACGCCCTGCACGCCCAGGAGGAGCTGACCAAGCTCTTCACCTACGGCCCCATGTTCCGCTACGAGCGGCCGCAGAAGGGCCGCATGCGCCAGTTCCACCAGTTGGACGTGGAGGCCTTCGGCTCGCCCTCGGCCCACCTGGACGCCGAGATGCTCTTCATGCTGGGCCACTTCCTCACGGAGATCGGCATCGGCGAGCTCAACTTCGAGCTCAACTCCCTGGGCTGCCCCGACTGCCGCCCCGCCTACCAGCAGGCCCTCAACGACTATTTCAAGGGCTTCGACGGCGGCCAGCTCTGCGAGGACTGCCTTCGCCGCAAACTGACCAACCCCCTGCGCGTGCTGGACTGCAAGGTGCCCAGCTGCAAGGAGCTGACCAAGGGCGCGCCGCTCATCTCCGACTACCTCTGCGACGATTGCCGCACCCACTTCGCCACGGTCACCGGCGTCCTGGACGCGGCGGGCTTCGAGTACACGCTGAGCCCCAGGCTGGTGCGCGGGCTGGACTACTACGTGCGCACCACCTTCGAGGTCACCTCCGGCAAGATCGGGGCCCAGTCCGCGGTCGCCGGCGGCGGCCGCTACGACGGCCTGGTCAGGAACCTCGGCGGGCCGGACCTGCCCGGCGTGGGCTTCGCCTGCGGCATGGAGCGCCTGGCCCTGCTCATGGGCGACGCCGGAGCCGCGGCGCCCGACTTCCACCTGGCCGTGCTCGGCGCCCAGGGCCTGGACGCCGGGCTCCTGCTGGCGCAGAAGCTGCGCGCCGCCGGGCTCTCCGGCGAGTGCGCCCTGGCGGCCAAGTCCGCCAAGGCCCAGATGCGCCAGGCGGGCAAGTCCGGTGCGCGCTACTGCCTGATCCTCGGCGAATCCGAGCTGGCCGAGGGGACCGTCGTGGTCAAGAACATGCTGGCCGGAACCCAGGAAACCGTTTCCCAAGACACCCTTTTGGACATCATAGCCCCCTAGCGGGCAGCGGAGCATACGCCTCATGGACCAGATCACCTCCCCCGACGAGACACCCCGCGCCACCGACGCCCTGGGCGACTGGCGCCGCACGCACAGCTGCTGCAAGCTCACCGCCGCCGACATCGGGCAGGACGTCTGCCTCATGGGCTGGGTGCAGTTCCGCCGCGACCACGGCGGCCTCATCTTCGTGGACCTGCGCGACCGCGAGGGCCTGACCCAGGTCGTGTTCAGCCCTGACCACGCGCCCGAGGCCCACGCCCGCGCCCACGTGGTGCGCTCCGAGTACGTGCTGGCCATCAAGGGCACCGTGCGCCCCCGCCCCGAGGGCATGGCCAACCCCAACATGGTCACGGGCGAGGTGGAGATCGTCGTCAACGACTGGAAGCTCCTGAACACCTCCAAGACCCCGCCCTTCACCATCGAGGACCGCCAGGACGCGGGCGAGGCCCTGCGCCTGAAGTACCGCTACCTGGACCTGCGCCGCCCCAAGCTGGCCCAGAACTTCATCCTGCGCTCCCAGGCCGCCCAGAGCGTGCGCCGCTACCTGGACGGCCTGGGCTTCCTGGAGGTGGAGACCCCGATCCTCACCAAGTCCACCCCCGAGGGCGCGCGCGACTTCCTGGTGCCCAGCCGCGTGAACCAGGGCCAGTTCTTCGCCCTGCCCCAGTCGCCCCAGCTGTTCAAGCAGCTGCTCATGGTGGCCGGGATGGACCGCTACTACCAGATCGTCAAATGCTTCCGCGACGAGGACCTGCGCGCCGACCGCCAGCCCGAGTTCACCCAGATCGATATCGAGATGAGCTTCGTGGACGAGGAGCAGGTCATGGGCATGGCCGAGACCATGATCCGCACCCTGTTCTCCGAATGCCTGGACGTGGAGCTGCCGAGCCCCTTCCCCCGCATGACCTACGCCGACGCCATGCGCGACTACGGCGTGGACAAGCCCGACGTGCGCTTCGGCCTCAAGCTCACCGACGTCTCGGACATCGTGCGCGGCTGCGAGCTGCGCGTGTTCGCCAAGGCCGAGCTGGTCAAGGGCCTCAAGGTGCCCGGCGGCGAGACCATGACCCGCAAGGAGATCGACGAGCTCACCGAGTTCGTGAAGATCTACGGCGCGCAGGGCCTGGCCTGGATCAAGATCCGCGAGAACGAGTGGCAGTCCCCCATCGCCAAGTTCTTCTCCGACGCCGAGCGCGCCGCCCTGGCCGAGCGCCTGGGCCTCGAAGTGGGCGACATCGTGTTCTTCCAGGCCGGCGCGGCGGACATGGTCAACGCGGCCCTGGGCAACCTGCGCGTGCAGCTGGGCGAGCGCCTGGGCCTCATCGACGAGACCCAGTTCAAGCCCCTCTGGGTCACGGACTTCCCCCTGCTGGAGCACGACCCCGAGGAGAAGCGCTGGGTGGCCAAGCACCACCCCTTCACCTCGCCCAAGGACGGCCACCTGGAGCTTCTGAAGACCGACCCGGCCGGGGCCCTGGCCCGAGCCTACGACCTGGTGCTCAACGGCAACGAGATCGGCGGCGGCTCCATCCGCAACCACACGCTGGAGAAGCAGAACGCCATGTTCGAGGCCCTGGGCTTCGACCCGGCCGATGCCGAGGAGAAGTTCAGCTTCCTGCTGAACGCCCTGCAGTACGGCGCGCCCCCGCACGGCGGCATCGCCTTCGGCCTGGACCGCCTGGTGATGCTCATGAGCGGGGCCAAATCCATCCGCGACGTCATCGCCTTCCCCAAGACCCAGAAGGCCACCTGCCTGATGACCGAGGCCCCGAGCCCGGTCGCGGCCAAGCAGCTTCGCGAACTGGGCATCAAGCTGCGCGAAAACGTTGCCAAGGAAGCCGCCGCCAAGGAAAGCGGCGAGAAGGAAGCGTCCTGAGCCATGGCCAGAAAGATACTCAAGTACCCCGACCCGATCCTGTGCCAGCGGGCCGAACCCATCTGCGAGATCACCCCGGAGATCCGCCAGTTGGCCGAGGAGATGGCCGAGACCATGTACGAGAAGCGCGGCGTTGGCCTGGCCGCCCCCCAGGTGGGCGAGTGCTGCCGGCTGATCGCCGTGGACGTCTCCGGCCCTGACGAGCGCACGGACCTGATGTTCCTGGTCAACCCGGAGATCGTCTCCCGCGAGGGCCAGGTGGACGATGAGGAAGGCTGCCTCTCCGTGGCCAACTTCCGCTCCAAGGTGCGCCGCTCCGAAAAGGTGGTGGTCAAGGCCACCGACCTGGACGGCAAGCCCGTGGAGATCCCGGCGGACGGCATCCTGGCCATCTGCCTGCAGCACGAGATCGACCACCTGGACGGCGTGCTGTTCATCGACCACGTCAGCCGCCTCAAGCGGGCCATGTACGACAACAAGGTCAAGAAGTGGCTCAAGGCCCGGAAGGCCGAGGGTTGAAATTGAAGACCGTCTTCATGGGCACCCCGGACTTCGCGGCCACCGTGCTGCGCCGGGTGCTGGAGTCGGGCCGCCACGAGGTCGTGGCGGTCTACTGCCAGCCCGACCGGCCCTGCGGCCGGGGCCACAAGTGCGTGCCCGGCCCCGTGAAGGTTCTGGCGCTTGAGAACGGCATCGAGGTGCTCCAGCCGCTCAACTTCAAGTGCCATGAGCACGTTGCCGAGCTGGCCTCCTACAATCCCGACGTGCTGCTGGTGGCCGCGTACGGGCTGATCCTGCCCAAGTCCGTGCTGGACATCCCCGCGCTGGGCCCCTGGAACGTGCACGGCTCCATTCTTCCGCGCTACAGGGGGGCCGCGCCCATCCAGCGCTGCATCATGGACGGCTGCACCGAGACGGGCATCACCATCATGCGCATGGAGACGGGCCTGGATACCGGCCCCATGCTCACCAAGCGCGTCATTCCCGTGGGACCCGACGAAACCGCGGGCAGCCTGCACGACCGACTGGCCGACCTGGGCGGCGAGATGGCCGTGGAGGCCCTGGACCTGCTCGCGAGCGGCCCGGTCAATCCCGAACCGCAGGACGGCGGTCTGGCCACCTACGCGGCCAAGATAACGCGCGAGGACGCCCTCATCCGCTGGGACGAAACCGTGGAGGCGGTGCACAACCGCATCCGCGCCATGTCCCCCCGGCCGGGTGCCGCCTTCATGCTGCCCGTACAGGGCGAAAATCGCCAGATTCGCCTTCTGGCGGCCCCTGGCAGCTATTCGCATGACTTGCCCCCCGGAACCCCTCCAGGATGCGTCCTGGGGCTTGTGTCGGGGCGGCTTGCCATAGCCTGCGCCAATGGAACTTATTATATTCCATCGGTGCAGCCGGCGGGCAAAAAATTCATGGACGCCACCGCATTCGCCTGCGGCTACCTGAGCAAGATGGACCCGTCCATGCCTCCGGTGTGCCCTCCCCCGGCGGACCTCCTCTCCTGAAGTTCCCCTGCCCGCTCGCGGCTATACCGGCGGGATGTTGCTTTTCCCCGCAAACCAATTAGTCTGAGTCCACATGGAAATCGCCGAAAGCTCCCGCAAGCGCCTGTTCATCGGGCTGATCAGCGCCAGCACCCTGGTGGTGTGCTGCGTGCTGGCCCTCTTGTGGATCGTGCCGACCATCGGCCTCTCCCAGATCCACCCGATGGCAGTGCCCGTCTGGGGCGCTGTCATGGGCGTGGCCATCCTGCTGGTGCTCTGGGCCTGCCTGGGGCTGACCTTCTCCGTGGCCATGGGGCGGCACCTGCCCTTCACCCGGCGCATGCGCGGCCTGACCATCAAGCTCTTCCTGCCTTTGATGATCATCATCGCCCGCATCTTCGGCATCTCCAAGGAGCGGGTCCGCAACTCCTTCATCAAGGTCAACAACGAGCTGGTGCTGGCCGAGGGCAAACGCTACGAGCCCGGGCAGGTGCTCCTGCTCCTGCCGCACTGCCTGCAGTCCTCGCGCTGCTCCGTGCGCCTGACCTACGACATCTTCAACTGCAAGCGCTGCGGCCAGTGCCCCGTGCACGGCCTGCTGGCCCTGACCGAGGCCTACGGCGTGCACATGGCCATCGCCACCGGCGGCACCATCGCCCGGCGCATCGTGGTGCAGACCCGGCCCCGGCTCATCATAGCCGTCGCCTGCGAGCGCGACCTGGCCAGCGGCATCCAGGACGCCTACCCCCTGCCCGTCTTCGGGGTGCTCAACGAACGCCCCCAAGGCCCATGCCTCGACACCCTGGTCCCCCTGACCGTACTGGAGAATACCCTGCGTCACTTCCTCGGCTCCAAGGCCGCACCCGCCCCCGTGATCCCCAGGCTTGCTCCCAAGCCCGGCTCCATACTCGACAGCAAACACGGAGAGGCCTGATGCCCGCCGAACAGATTCTTCCCCCCTCCAGGATGGCCGCGCTGGCCTCCCTGGAGCGCATCCTTCCCGTTGGCGGCGGCTCCGGCCAGGACCTTCAGGCCGGCCTGGACGCCACCCTCCGCTCGCTCTCACCCGACCCCAGGGACAAGGCCCTGGCAACGGAGCTGGTCTACGGCTACCTGCGCTACAAGGGCCGCATGGAGCACCTGGCGGCCAAACACCTCTCCAAGCCCGAGCGCACGCACCCGCTCATCATGCGGGTGCTCGGCGTGGCCATCTACGAGCTGCTCTTCCTGGACGGCATCCCGCCCCACGCCACGCTCTCCTGGGCCGTGAACGCGGTGAAGGCCCGTCTGGGCCAGACCCAGGCCAACCTGGCCAACGCCGTGCTGCGCCGCATCCAGGCCCTTGGCCCCGACGCCATGAAACGCGAGTACTACGTTACGGACGCCAATCGTAATACGCAGTCCTTGGCGGCCTGGTACTCCTTGCCGGAATGGCTGGTGAAGCTCTGGATGGACGATTACGGTCACAAGCGGGCCGAGGAGCTCATGCAGGCCCAGCTGCTGCCGCCGCTGACCGGGCTGCGCGTCAACGCAGCCAAGCCCGACGCGCGCGAATTCTACGCCAAGATCGAAGGGACCTACGAGTGGGCCGCCGGTGCCTTCCCCTTCTTCGCGGCCCTGCCCTCCTCCCTTTCCGCAGCCGACCCCGGGCTGCTTGAGGCCGAGGCCCAGGGCAGGCTCTCGCGCCAGACTGTTTCCGCGGGTTATCTGCTGGCCAAGCTTGGCGCCCCCGCCTGGAAGGGGCCGGTTTGGGATTGCTGCGCGGGTCGCGGCGGCAAGACCACCGCGCTTCTTGAAGCGGGACATGAAGTCGTGTGGGCGTCCGATTCCAACATGCGCAGGCTGCGCGGGCTGGACAGGGAAATCCTCAGGTTGGGCTTGAACAAACCGTTGGTGTTCCTGGCCGACGCCTCCAGGCCGCCGCTGCGCTCCAAGCCCGGCACCGTGCTTGTGGACGCGCCTTGCAGCGGGCTCGGCGTGCTGAGCCGCAGGCCCGACTCCAAATGGAAGCGCACCCTGGCCGACGTGCGCAACCTGGCCAAGGTGCAGCGCACCATCCTGGAGCAGCTCTCCCAGTTCCTGCCTTCCGGCGCGGACCTGGTCTACGCCACCTGCACCATGACCAAGGGCGAGAACGAGGCCCAGGCCGCATTTCTGGAGAAGGCGGGGTGGGAGCGGATCGGCTCGGCCGAGCCGCAGCCCGGGCTGCCGCTGCGCGAGGCCATGTGGGGATGTTCGTTCAGGAAACGCTAGGAACGGCGGCCAGAACGGCCGCCGAGATCATTCGGCCAGGCTCTTGAGGTCCTTCACGCGGTCTTCCGTCATCTGGGCTTCCTGCTTCTTGCGCGCGTAGAGCTTGAGCACGGGGTCCCTGGCCCCCACCGAAGCCAATCTCCCTTCGGCCTCCCTCCAGGCCGTCCAGGCCTGCTGAGCGCCGCGCAGGGCCTCCACCAGCTCCTTGTCCTCGGACTGCTCCAGCCTGTCCAACAAAACGGCCATATCGCGCTCGGCGGCGCGCAGACGCAACCCGGCGCACTCGGCCATGTCCTGGTCAGTGGCCGGGTTGTCGCAGTTCTGCGCCCAGGCCGGGGCGTGACCTGACGACAACAGACCCCAGGCCAGCAGGGAGCCGACTAAAATACCCAGGCGCAAGTCCATCACGGACTAGTCCATCGAGCCTGAGGGGTCGTTCCGCCGGTCATCGCGCACGTATGCGATGAGGTGCTCCATGTGCTCCCGGTTGTCGGTCAGCTCCAGGTACCTGCGCACGAAATCGTCCAGCCTCGCGGAAGGTATCACTAGGTCGCCCTCGGGCGTGAACCGCACGAAGGGTATGGCTCCCAGCCTTTTGATGAGGCCGGGCGGGCATTTCGGGCTGTCCTTGTCCATGCTCATGGCCGCTCCTTGGGTATGTTCACGCTGACGGCGTCCACGACCTGCTCGTAATACGGATCGTCATCTTTTACGCGCAGGCAGCGGCCCGCACGGTCCTGGAACCTGGATTCGATAACCTGCAGTTTGCGCATCTGGCGCAATTTGGTCCGCTCCGCGCCATCCCTAGGCATCAGCGACTCCACGTCACTGATCTCGCGCTCGAGGCGCGCGTCGTCGTCCAGGTAGCCGCCGTTCTTGAGCAGGCGGTAAGCCATGCGCAGCTCAGGCGGCACGTGGGCGTCATCGTCGAGGTCCAGGGGTTGGCCCGCGCAGCTGAGGTTGTCGAACTCCCCCCGCTCCATGGCCGTGCGGATGCGCTCCTCCGCAACCATCGCGATGGCCTTGAACATCACTTGCCCGCCTTGGGGCCGCCCCCCAGGGCAGCAACCGTGGGCAGCGACTGCCGCGCCCACCGGGCGATCTGGGCCGCCACGTCGGCCAGGGCTTTTTCACCGGCGTCGGCCACGGCCCCGGCGTCCAACACCGGCAAGGGAGCTCGCGCCTTGAAGGTTCCGCTGCCCAGCACCGCCCCGCCGGATGAGTCCCAGAGCTGGCACTCCACAATCAGGACCACGCTCATTTCCCTGGCATGCACCGAAAAATCGCTCACCAGACCAGTGAGCCACAGGCTGGCCTCAGTTGTCGAACGTACCGGCCACGCGGGCGAGAGGCCCTCTCCACAGGCGGCTCGCACCACGGACTGCTCCACCAGCTTGCCGGGGGCAGCCTCCCAGTACCAGCGCTGGCTGGCCTGCATGACCTTGCCCTCGGCCACCATCACGCCCTGCCTGTCCAGCGCGTCCAGGGTCTTGAAGGAACGTATCGCCAGCACCGGCGTGTGCTTCCCTTGCGCCGTGGGCTGCGCCCCCGCCTTGGCGCACTCGGGTTCATGCCCCAGCACGCGCAGATACTGCTCCGCCGGGCCGGGCTTGCCCATGCATCCGCTCAGGGCAGCCAGCAGCACGAGCCACATCATCGGATGGCGCTTCATTTCCTCACCTCCTGCGGCTTCTGCAAAAGCTCCCAGGGCCTCTCCCGCAGACGGGATGCCAGTTGCTTCACGTCTTCGCTCATCCGCTCGATATTGGCCAGGATATCCTCCAGCTGGGCCTGATCGTGCGCCACGGCCTTGTGCACGGTACTGGTCAAAGCCCCCACGGCGTGGATCTCCCCGCGCATGCTGACGAGGGTCTTGTCGACCTCCACCTGGATGGATCGCAACGTATCATCGAATGTTTTCAGGGCCTTGGTAGCCTGCTCCGCCGTGCCCTTTCCGCTGGTGGCGAAGGTGCTGAAATCGTTGCGCACCTGCATGGCCGTGCGGTTGAGCTCCTCCACGAGCTTCGGCGCTTTCTCCATTAATTCCTTGATATTGGCTGTATTTTCGCTGCTGAGGACGTCTTCCATGTGCGCCGCGATGCGCTCCAGACGGGGCCTGAGTTCGGAGAGTATCTCCCCCGCCATGCCCGCCAGTTGGGCCACGTCCACCGTCTCCATGGTCTTGATGAAGGATCCTGGGGGCTGCACCTCGCCCAGGGTGCCCTGCGGGTCTAGGAACACGTAATAATCGCCCACCAATCCCTTCTGGGCGATCCTGGCCACCACGCCCTCACGGATCGGCACCGGCGAGCTCAGGCCGATGACCACGCGGATCAGGCGCGGGTCTTCCGGGTCCACCCCGATGGAGAGGATTCGCCCCACATCCAGGCCGCCGTACTTCACGGGCCTGCCCGCGGAGAGGTCCTTCACGCTGCGGAAGCGCAAGTTGTAGATTTCGAGCTTTTCCCAGAAGCGGAAGCCGCCGAGAACGACGCTGAAGGCCCCCAGGATCGCGAGGCACAGGGCGATGGCGGCGAAGGCCTTGGCCGTGTTCCGGCCGTGAGCTGTCTTGGAGAACACCGTGACTGCTCCTATTGTTTTTCCTGCGCCGGCAGGCGCTTGGATGGCTGACGGTCGAGAAACTGCCTGAGGAACGGGTCCGTGCTGTCGCGCAGGGCCTGGACGCCGCCCTGGAACACGGTGCGGCCCTTGTTGAGCATGACGACGTTGTCCGCGATGCGGAACACGCTCTGCAGATCGTGGGAAACCACGACCACGGTCATGTTGAAGGCCTCCTTGAGCTCAAGGATCATCTGGTCCAGGTCGGCCGCCGTGATGGGGTCCAGCCCGGATGTCGGCTCGTCGCACAGCAGGATGCGCGGGTCCATGGCCAAGGCCCTGGCCAGCCCCGCCCGCTTGCGCATTCCGCCCGAAAGCTCCGCGGGAAAATACCCCGCGAAGGGCTCCAGCCCCACCAGCCGCAGCTTGAGCGCGACCACCGTCTCGATGGTCTCCTCGTCCAGGGACGTATGCTCGCGCAGGGGCAGGGCCACGTTCTCGTCGAGCGGCAGCGAGCCGAGCAAGGCCCCGTCCTGGAACAGCACGCCCATCCGGCGGCGGATGTCCCGCAGGGAGGCCCCCTCCGGGCCGTAGAGATCCTGCCCGCCTATGAGCACGCGCCCTTCCGTTGGGGGCAACAGGCCCAGAATCGTCTTGAGCAGCGTGGACTTGCCGCCCCCGGACCCGCCCAGGATGACGGAAATACGCCCCTGGGGCAGCACCGTGTTGATATCCTGCAATATCATCCTGCCGTTGTAGCCCGCGCTGACCCCCTCCAGGGTGACGTCCGGGGCACCGTGTCCTGTCAGCCAGTCTTCATCCATCTCAGGTAACCATGTAGGTCAGCGCGGTGAAGAACAGGTCCAGCAGGACGATCAGGAAGATGGACTGCACCACGGAGCGCGTGGTCCTTGTGCCGACGTCCAGCGCCCCCTCGCGGGCCAGAAACCCCTGCCAGCAGCCGATGAGCGTGATAGCCTGGCCGAAAGCGAAACTCTTGATCAGGCCTGAAAACAAGTTGCGCATGCTGATGAAGCTCGCGGTCTGTTCGTAGTAGCCCGGGCCTGAGAGCCCCAGGACAAAGGTGGAGAACAGCCCGCCCGCCATGATGCCGGTGAAGTCGGCCCAGAGCGTGAGCAGGGGCATCATCAGGAACATGGCCACGCATTTGGGCCAGACCAGATAGCGCACGCTGTCCAGCCCCATGACCTCCAGCGCGTCGATCTCCTCCGAGATCTTCATGGTGGCGATCTCGGCCGTAAAGGCAGCCCCCGCCCTGCCCGCCAGGATGAGCGCCGTGAGCAGCGGTCCCAGCTCCATGACGATGCTGATGCCCACCAAATTGGCCACGTATGAGAGCGCGCCCACCTTCTCGAGTTGCGCTGCGGATTGCAGGGCCAGGATGATGCCGGTGCAGGATGCGATGATGCTGACGATGGGGAGGGAGTCGGCGCCGATCCAGGAGAAATGACGCCAGGTCTGCCAGCGCATGTAGGGCTTGCCCGTGAAAGGACGGCGCAGGCAGCCCAGGAGACGGTTGACGAGCCAGATAAACTTTTCGAAATCGCTCGTCATGGTGGCGTCCTATATCCCGAAGAGTTCGCCGATCTGGGTCAGGGAAAAGAGCTTGCTCACCTGGGAGGACACCTTGAGGATGCGTACGCTGCGCTGCCGGGCGACCAGGAACTTGCGTATCTCGATGAGGATGGCCAGCCCGGAGCTGTCGATGTAGCGCAGGCCCTCCAGGTCCAGTTTCAGCTCACCGGTGGTCTTGGAGCAGAAATCCTTCAGCCAGTCCCGCACGGCAAGGGAATTGGTGAAATCCATCTCGCCTTCAATGCGTGCCGAACCTGTCGCGGGGTCGGCCGTGGCTGTCCAGGGCGTCTGTTGTTCATCGGACATGACGAACCACCTTCATTGTATTTCCAGCCACCGCTCCACTTCAGGCTGGCGAAGCGTCGTGAGCGCCTCGCGAAGTTCCTGCGGCCCCACGGTTGCCGTGCCCACCTGCCCCACCACGTAACCGGCCGCGTAATTGGCCAGAATGCTCGCCTCCGGCAGCTCCATGCCGGCACCCAGGGCCAGGGCAAGCACCGCCATGACCGTGTCGCCAGCGCCGGTCACGTCGAAGACCTGGCGCGCCACGGTGGGCACGTGCAGCACCGAACCCGGCCGGGTGAACACGGCCATCCCATCCGGGCCCAGCGTAACGCAGAGCTGGGCACAGCGCAGCTTCTTGAAGATGGCGAGCCCGGCGCGAATCACGCCTTCACGGCCCTTGGCGGCTATTCCCGCCATTTCTCCTGCTTCCTTGGCGTTGGGCGTGAGCAAGTCCACCCCGGTATACAACCCTGTGTTGACCACCTTCGGGTCCACCAGCACGGTGAGGCCACCCCCGCGCTCCTCCTTGAGGGAGCGCAGCACGCGCATCACGGTCTCGCTGACCACGCCCTTGCCGTAGTCCGAGACCACTACAATGCCTTGGGAGCCCGCCACATCCCGCAGGATGGACTCCAGTGCCGCCAGGCTCTGCCCGGCCAGGGGGGCGGTGTCCTCCCTGTCCACGCGCACCATTTGCTGGTTGCGCACGATGACGCGGGTCTTGATGGTGGTCTTGCGGTTCTTCTCGGCCACCAGGTGGCAGGAGACCCCCTCGCGGCCCAACAGATCCTGGATGGCGCGGCCGGGGTCGTCCGCCCCCACAACGCTCACCAGTTCGGGCCTGCCGCCCAGGGCCGCGATGTTGCGCACCACGTTGCCCGCCCCGCCCAGGATATGGCGCTCCCCGGTGACCTGCACCACGGGCACGGGAGCTTCCGGCGAGATGCGCTCCGCATCGCCGGAAAGATAATGGTCGAGCATGACGTCGCCCACCACCAGCACCGGAACCCCGGCCAGCCGGTCCACGGCCGCGGCGAGAGCCCGCGGGTCAGCGATCAGCGGCGGGCCCGGAATCTCAGCCATCGGCAAGCCCCCACTCGTCAAGCAGCGCCTGGAGTTCCTGCGGGGAGGCGTAGCTGAAGGTGATCTTGCCGCGCCCCTGGTCTCCGCTGATCTTCACCTTGGGCTTGAATTTTTCCTGCAGGCGGCCCTGGATGCCCGCCAGCTCCTCCGGCAGGGCCGGACGCTTCCTGGCGGCGCCCCGGGGTTTGGGCTCAACAGGGCCGGGCAGCACGTCGGGGAGCACGCCGTGCTGTTTCCAGTGGGCGGCCATGTCCTCGGTTTCGCGCACCGAGAGGCCCCGCTCCACGATGCGGCTCCACAGGGCCTCCTGCACGGCGGGGTCCGTGATGGAGAGCAGCGCCCGGGCATGGCCGGCGCTGATGCCGTCCTGGAAGAGGCTGTCCTGGATGGCCTGCGGCAGCTGCAGGAGGCGCAGGCTGTTGGCCACGGCCGAACGGCTCTTGCCCACGCGCTGGGCCAGGGCCTCCTGGCTCAGGCCGAAGGCGTTGAGCAGCTGGTCCAGGCCTTTGGCCTCTTCCAGGGCGTTGAGGTTTTCGCGCTGCAGGTTCTCGATGAGGGCCAGGGCCAGGCTCTGCTCCTCGCTGACCTCCCGCACGATGGCGGGAATCTCGGTCAGCTCGGCCAGTTTGCTGGCGCGCAGCCTGCGTTCGCCCGCCACCAGTTCGTAGCCGTGGGCAGCGCCCTTGAGCGGGCGCACCAGGATGGGCTGGAGCACGCCCTGCTCCTTGATGGAGCTGGCCAAATCCTTCAAGGCCTGGGGATCGAATTCGAGCCTGGGCTGGCGCGGGTTGGGGACGATGTCCTCCAGTTTGAGCACCGTCACTTCAGGATGATCCCGATCCACCGCCATGCCCTTGAGCAGGACGTCGAGCCCGCGTCCCAACCCTTTCGCTCCGGCCATAGGCCCCCCCTTCGCCGCATTATGCGCACTTCTTGACATCATCTTCGAACTCCTTACCCTCAAGCCTGAACCAAACGCAACCGCAACCACCCGACTCTAACCGTCTTTTTCCTGGAGGATGACGTGACCGGAATTAAAAACCATTTCGAACCCCTCTACGACCAGGATCGCAACCTGGTAGGCATCTGGCTGAGCCCCGAACTCTGGCGCAAGGCCGAGGCGATCCTTTCCCCCGCCATCGACAAAGCCCTTGAGGCCCTCTCCCCCGAGACCGTCAAGGAGCAGCCCGAACCCATCAAGGATTGGGAAGCCCTGTCCCAGTTCTGGGATTTCAACTACCCCATGCCTACCGACGTCAGCTGCGAACTGTGCGGCTCCCATACCGACGACTGGCAAAAGGATGAACCCCGCATTTTCAGGCTGCGCTCGGCTAGCATGGGCGGGATGGTCAACTTCCAGTGCCAGGAATGCAAGGCCCGCATCATCAAGAAGCACTTCAAGAAGCACGTGGACGTGGAGTGCCGCCCCTTCGTCGAAAAATAAAAAGGCAGGAGCCACCCGGCTCCTGCCCTTGATTTCACTTTCCTTCCCCGCTCAGGCGGGGACCCTGCACAACACTTCCTTGGCCAGGGCCAGATAGGCCTCCGCACCCTTGGACTTCACGTCGTAGCCGATGACGGACATGCCGTAGCTCGGGGCTTCCGACACGCGCACGTTGCGCGGGATGAGCGTCTCGAAGTGGTGCTTGGGGAAGCACTTCCAGATTTCGCGCTTCACGTGCCGATTGAGCTTGTTGCGCCCGTCGTACATGGTCATGACCACGCCCAGGAGCTGCAACCCCGTGTTGAAGCGCTTGCGCACCAGCTCGAAGGTTTTGAGCAGCTGGGCCACGCCTTCCAGTGCGTAGTACTCGCACTGCAGGGGCACCAGGAGCTCGCCTGCGGCGCACAGGGCGTTGAGCGTCACAAGTCCCAGGGACGGGGGGCAATCGAGCAGGATGAACTCGTAGTCCGAGCCCAGCTCCCCCACGAGGTTGCGCAGGAAGATTTCTCGGCCGGGCTTGTCCACCAGCTCGATGTCGGCCGCCACAAGATCGGAGGTGGATGGCAGCACGTGCAGATAGGGGAAGGAGGTCTCGTAGACCGCTTCCCTTGCCTTGGACGGCTCGTACAGGACGGAATAGAGGTTCTCGGTGAAGTCGTCCGGGTAGATGCCCAGACCGCTGGAAGCGTTACCCTGCGGATCGCAGTCGATCAGCAGGGTTTTTTTTTCCATCACCGCCAGGGCCGCGGCCAGATTGACGGCCGTAGTGGTCTTACCCACCCCACCCTTCTGGTTGGCGATCACAATGCATCGGGCCATAGCACCGATCCTCCGGTAGTCACCCGGATTGTTTCACGTGAAACAATCTAGGATTTGTAGGTCCGATGGCAGTAGTCCTGGGCGTCCTGAAGGGAATCCACAAGGCGGATAGAATCTTCGCGTTTGCCCTTTTTCACGGCCTGGAGCAGTTGGTTGGCAAGATGGGCGAAATCTTCAGCTTCACCAGCCCAGGCTTCGTCAGCCTGCATGTGCAACTGGGTGGTGAGGCGGGCGAACTGATTGGCGAGTTTTTCGTCGGGCATCTGCCCGTCCTGGGTCAAATCCAGAATTTTCTGAAAGGTCTCATCCATCGAGGCTTTCAACGCGCTGAAATCCATCTCCATTACCTTTATTGTGGTCGTTGGGGGGTGAGTTGAAATTCTTTGAAGTCGTAAGGAACGCACGCCACGCTGTCAATAGAATCAGGCCTTGTAGTACTCCCTGTACCACTCAATGAATCGAGAAATGCCGTATTCAATGCTCGTAGAGGGACGGAAGTCCACGTCCTCGATGAGGTCGTCCACATTGGCGAACGTGGCGGGAACATCGCCGGGCTGCATGGGGAGCATGATCTTCTTGGCCTGTTTGCCGAGCGCCTTCTCGATGGCCTCGATATAGGCGGACAGCTCGACGATGTTGTTGTTGCCGATGTTGTAGATCTTGTAGGGGCAGACGCTGGTGCCGGGATCAGGGTTGTTGCTGTCCCACTTGGGGTTGGCGGTGGGGATGTGCTGCGTGACGCGCACCACGCCTTCCACGATGTCGTCGATGTAGGTGAAGTCCCGGCGCATCTTGCCGTGGTTGAAAACCTGGATGGGCTGGTCCTCAAGGATTGCCTTGGTGAAGAGGAACAGGGCCATGTCCGGGCGGCCCCAGGGGCCGTACACGGTGAAGAAGCGCAGGCCGGTGCAGGGCAGCCCGTACAGGTAGCTGTAGGAGTGGGCCATCAGCTCGTTGGACTTTTTGGAGGCCGCGTACAGGCTGATGGGGTGGTCCACGTTGTTGTGCACCGAGAACGGCATGTTCGTGTTCAGCCCGTACACCGAGCTGGAGGAGGCGAACACGAAGTGCTTCACGTTGTTGTGGCGGCAGCCTTCCAGCAGGTTGGTGAAGCCCACGATGTTGGACTGCACGTAGGCCATGGGGTTCTCAAGGCTGTAGCGCACGCCCGCCTGGGCAGCCAGGTTGACCACATGGGTGAACTGGTTGGTGGAGAACAGGGAGCTGATGGCTTCCTGGTCGGAGAGGTCCGCCTTCACGAAGGTGAATTGTTCGGATTGCTGGAGGATCTTCAGGCGGTCCTTCTTCAGGGCCACCGAATAGTAGGGATTGAGATTGTCCAGCCCGACAACCGTGTGTCCCATGCCGAGAAGCCGCCGGGAAAGATGGAAACCAATGAATCCGGCCGCTCCGGTAATGAGGAATTTCATGAACGATCCTTCGGTGTGATATGGCGTGGCGTGTGCGTGAGCGAATGGGCCTTTTGCAGTTCTTGTGGAATGCAGTGCTGGTAATGAGGGGGGTGCGGGTTTGTCAAGCCTTGGGCTGTCAGCCTGCTTGCATGAGCTCCAGAAGTTGACGGGCCATGGTGTTGCAGCCCTCAGGGCCGGAAAGCAACAGCTCTTCCGGGGAAGGCGCCAGGAAATATGAAATGTTCAACCCCGAAGCAGCGTTGGGATCCGACAGGCTGCAGCGCGTGAACCCGCCCTCCCCTTCCGGGGCGAATTCAACAAGAAACCTCGGTGCGATGCGGCGCAGGCCTTCGGCGAACTGGGGCGCAGGGGCATCCGCCCCCTCCATTCCGGGGAGCAGGCATGGCCAGAAACCAACGCTCCCGCGCGGCAGGCTCAAGGCGCCTATCAGGGAGCGCCACAGGGACGAGCGCTGGGTAGAGCCACTTCCGGTCAAATCGGAGCCGAGGGTCTTGTAGGTGAACAAAAAGACGGGGGAAGGCGGTACTTTGGCCAGCAGCTCGGTCCAAGGCGACTCGAAAGGCACGGTCTGAGCGGAAGGCGCATTAGGCCGAACATCATTGTCGGACACAGATTCAGGGGATGCGACGGGCGTCTTTTGAGGCGGCTGCCCTGGCAGCAGGTACCGGATGCCTGCCTGGTGCAGCACCCGATAAGGGCCGCTCAGGGCAAAAGTTGTGTCATCCATTCCAGGAGCCTCCAGGCAACTTCCGTCTTGGTCAGTGTGGGCCACTGCTCGCTGCGGCCGACGGAATCCACCACGAGCACCTGATTGGTCTTGGCGGCGAAGCCGCTGGAAGCGTCAGGGCCCGTGACAGCGATGGAGTTGGCCACCATCATGTCGCAGTTTTTCTCCTTGAGCTTCATGGAGGCGTAGCGGGCCAGGTCCGAGGTCTCGGCGCAGAAGCCCATCAGCCTCTGCCCCTCCGCCTTGTTGGCCCCGAGGGTGCGCAGGATGTCGGGATTGGTCCTGAAGGGGATCATGATCTCGTCAGATTCCATGCTGCGCTTTTTGAACTTCTCATTGCCGTAGGGAACAGGCGAGAAATCGGAGACCGCCGCGGTCATGATGCCGTAGTCCTGCCGGCTCCAGATGCCTGTGCAGGCATCGAACATCTCCTGCGCGGTCCGCACGGCGATGCGCCTGATGCTGCCGGGCAGCCAGATGTCCACTGGCCCGTGCACGACTGTGACGTCCGCGCCGCGAAGCCAGGCGGCCATGGCCAGGGCGGCGCCCATGAGCCCGGTGGAGGGGTTGGACCAGTATCTGGCGGGGTCGAAGAATTCGCGCGTGGGCCCAAGCGAAACCAGCACGCGGGAGCCCGCCATGTCGGGATTGGTCATGGCCTTGAGCACCTGCGCGGCGATGTCGTGGGGGTTGGGCATGCGCCCTTTGCCCGTTTCGCCGCAAGCCATCTGGCCGCACTCGGGCTCGATGACGGTCACGCCGCGGTCCCGCAACATGGCCAGGTTATGCTGGGTGGGCTTGGCGTCCCAGAGGCGCGGGTTCATGGCCGGGGCTACCAGCATGGGCCCGGCGAAAGCCAGGGCCTGCGTGGAGAGGAGCTCGTCGGCGAGCCCGTGGGCCAGCTTGGCGATGGTGTTCGCGGTGGCCGGGGCGATGACCATGCACCGGGCCTCCTGGGAGGGCTCCAGATGGCCGAAGGCGCTGTCGGACCCGTTCCACATGCCGGAATAGACATGGCTCGCGCCCAGGGATTCGAAACTCAGCGGGGTGATGAAGCGCGTGGCCGCCTCAGTGAGCGTCACGCTCACGATGAGTTCCAGCTCGCCCAGGATGCGCAGCAGCTCAAGGGACTTGTACGCTGCGATGCTCCCGGTTACTCCCAGGTGCACGCGCTCGCCGTGATGCACGGTGAATTTCAGATGGTGTGGCAGCATGGGCCGATCATGAATGAGGTTGGAAGAGCTGTCAAAGGGGAGGTTGTCGGTGGAAAAGCTGTTTCAGGAGGGGTTGGGCATCGCGGCGGGTTGTCTGACCACCGCGTCATATTTGCCGCAGGTGCTGCACACCTGGCGTTCGCGCTCCGTGTCGGACATCTCCCTGCGGATGTACGTTCTGCTCTGTTCCGGGGTGGCGCTCTGGCTCCTCTACGGGGTGGTCATCGACTCGATCGCGGTCATGGCCGCCAACGGCGTGAGCCTCGTGCTCACATTGGCCATCATGGCCATGAAAGTGCGCTTCGGGAGGGATCAGCGCACATCCGGCGATACTTAGTCCCCCGACTGCTCACGCACCCAGGCCGAGACGCTGTCGCGCGTAACGAGCACAGTTGAAAGCGCGGCTTCGTTCTCCCGGCAGAAATCTTCCAGCTTGCCGGCCCTGTCGATGATCTCAACGATCACGGGCATCTCGCCAGAAAGAACCAGGATCTTGGCCGTGTGGATCTGCTTGTGCCCGCCGTAGCCCATCATCCCGCGCAGCACGGTGGCTCCGGCCAGGCCAGACTCCGAGGCCCGGCGGACCAGATGCTCGTGGGTGGGCTTGCCTTCGTGGCGGTCGTTCTCGCCCATGTAGATGCGCAGCCGCTCAAGGGTGGTCCATTGCATCAGACGATCCTCCCGCTGGCCATGCCCAGGAAAAGGGCGGCGAACCCGGCGATGTTCTGGCCGAGCAGGTTCGCGGCCATGCGCAGAACCTGCCCGTCCGTACCGAACGCGGCGCTCTCGAAGATGTAGGTGGAGAAGGTGGTGAAGGCTCCCATGAAGCCCACCAGGACGATGAGCCGGGTTTCGGAGGAGAACAGGAACCTCTCCTCCGAGAGCACCCAGACCAGGCCGAACAGGAAGCACCCGAGCACGTTCACCGCCCAGGTGCCCCAGGAAAAGTCGGCCCCACAAATCCTCTGTACCGCGTTTGAAAGGAAAAAACGGGCTAGGGTTCCAGCCGCGCCCGCCAACGCGATATAGAGCAGTTTCCGGCCCATTTAGACGGTATCGGGTTTTTCCGGCTGCTGGCTCGGCGATGATTCGGATTCCACGATGTCGAACCCGACAACCTGATCCCCATTGTCCATGGCCACCAGGGTCACGCCCTGTGCCGCGCGTCCCACGTTGCGCACGGAGGCCACCGAGGTGCGGATGATCTTGTTGGCCGAAGTGAGCAGCAGGATGTCGTCCGTCTCGGAGACCGGGGCCGCCCCGATGACATGGCCGGTCTTGGCCGTGACCTTCATGTTGATCACGCCCTTGCCGCTGCGGCTCTGCAGGCGGTAGAGGTCCACGTCGGAGCGCTTGCCGTAGCCGTTGGCGGAAACGGTGAGCACCTGGTTGCGCTCGGGATCGCCGAAGACAACGCCCGAAGCCACGCGGTCCTTCCCGGCAAGGGCGATGCCCTTCACGCCGGTGGCGCTGCGGCCCATGGGCCTCACGTCGGCCACCCCGAAGCGGATGCCCTGCCCGTATTCGGTGGCCAGCAGGATCTCGGCGTTGTGGGGAACTTCCTTCACGTCCAGCAGCTCGTCGCCGTCGTTGAGGTTCACGGCCCGGATGCCGCCCACGCGAACGTTCTTGTACAGGTCCAGCGCGGTGCGCTTGACCATGCCCTTGCGGGTCACGAACAGGAAGAAGCGCTCGGGGGAGAATTCGCGGATAGTGATGGCCGTGGCCACGAACTCTTCCTTGTCCATGGGCAGCAGGTTGGCGATGTGCTGGCCCTTGGCCGTACGGGAGCCCTCGGGGATCTGGTGCACCTTGAGCTGGTGCATCTTGCCCAGGTTGGTGAAGAGCAGCAGGTACTGGTGGTTGGTGGTGATGGAGAAGCTCTGGATGAAGTCCTCGCCGGAGGTGTGCACCCCGGCGATGCCTTTGCCGCCCCGGCGCTGCTGCTGGTAGGTGTCCAGCGGGGTGCGCTTGATGTAGCCGCGGCGGGAGAGCGTGATGACCACGTTCTCGTCTGGGATGAGGTCCTCGATGTCGATGCCTTCGAGGCTCTCCAGCACCTGGGTGCGCCTGGGGGTGGCGTACTTTTCCTTGAGGTCCTTGATTTCGTCGCGGATGACGCCGCGCAGCACCTCGTCGTTCTCCAGGATGGAGCGCAGGTACTCGATGAGTTTGAGCAGCTCGGCGTATTCCTCAAGCAGCTTCTCGCGCTCCAGGTTGGTCAGGCGCTGCAGGCGCATGTCCAGAATAGCCTGGGACTGGCGCTCCGACAGGGAGAAGCGCTCCATGAGGCGCTCCTTGGCCTCGAGCGGCGTCTTGGAGGCCCGGATCAGGCGCACCACCTCGTCGATATTGTCCAGGGCGATGCGCAGGCCCTCGAGGATGTGGGCCCTCTCCTCGCTCTTTCGCAGGTCGAAGCGGGAGCGGCGCAGGATCACTTCCTTGCGGTGGTCCAGGAAGTGGATGAGCATCTGCTTGATGTTCAGAAGCGCCGGGCGGTTGCCCGCCACCACCAGCATGTTGATGCCGAAGCTGGTCTCCAGCGGGGTGAACTTGTAGAGGCTGTTGATCACGATGTCCGGGATTGTGCCGCGCTTGAGCTCCAGCACGACCCGGATGCCCTTGCGGTCGGACTCGTCGCGCAGGTCGGACACGCCGTCGATCTTCTTCTCGTTGATCAGCTGGGCGATCTTCTCCACCAGGGTGGATTTGTTCAGCGCGTAGGGAATCTCCCGGATGACCACCAGCTCGTGGCCCTTCTTCTGGGGCTCGATCTCCACGGTGCCGCGCATCTTGATGGAGCCGCGCCCCGTGCGGTAGGCGTCCAGCAGGCCCTGCCCGCCGTAGATGGAGGCCCCGGTGGGGAAGTCAGGCCCGTGGATGTAGGCGATGACTGAATCGACGGAGCAGTCCGGGGTGTCCACGATGTGCAGGAGCGCGTCGCAGAGCTCGCCCAGGTTGTGGGGCGGGATGTTGGTGGCCATGCCGACCGCGATGCCCGAGCTGCCGTTGAGCAGCAAGTTGGGCACCTTGGTGGGCAGCACCGAGGGCTCTTCCAGGGAGTTGTCGTAGTTGGGCCGGAAATCGACCGTCTCCTTCTCGATGTCCCCCAGGAACTCGCTCGTCAGGCGGGACATGCGCACTTCGGTGTAACGCATGGCCGCCGCGGCGTCGCCGTCGATGGAGCCGAAGTTGCCCTGCCCGTCCACCAGGGGGTCGCGCATGGAGAATTCCTGGGCCATGCGCACCAGGGCGTCGTAGACCGCGGAATCGCCGTGGGGGTGGTATTTACCGATGACGTCGCCCACGATGCGCGCGGACTTCTTGTACGGCCTGTTCCACCCGTTGGAGAGCTCGTGCATGGCGAAGAGGATGCGCCTGTGCACGGGCTTGAGGCCGTCGCGCACGTCCGGGATGGCGCGCCCCACGATGACCGAGAGGGAGTATTCGAGGTAGGACTTCTTGAGTTCTTCCTCGATGGAGATGTTCTTGTTGTCTTCAGCGTTCTGGTCGAGCACGTGATGCCTCGTATGGTGTTCGGTGCCGGAGGTTGAGAAAGAGGTCTGGGAGGGGCCTCCGGCGGCCAAAGGACGAAGTCCTGCTGCGCCCTTTGGAATCCCGTTTTAATAAAACAACGTTCTTTCGATCTTCTGGGCGCAGTCAGGGAAGCGAAAACCTAAAAGGGAGTCCAGAGGGCCGAAGGCCCTTTGGCCGCCGGAGGCTCCTCCCATCCCGTTCCGCCCCGCTCCGCCGTGCACACCCTAGATGTCGAGCTCCTTCACGGAGAGGGCGTTGCGTTCGATGAACTCGCGCCGCGGCTCCACCTTGTCGCCCATGAGGTCGGAGAAGATGTCGTCGGCTTCTACGGCGTCGTCGATGGAGACGCGCAGGAAGGTGCGCTTGTCCGGGTTCATGGTGGTCTCCCAGAGCTGCACCGGGTTCATCTCGCCCAGGCCCTTGTAGCGCTGGATGTTGATGCCCTTGTGGGCCTCGTCCAGCACGGTCTTGAGCAGCACGAACACTCCCTTCACGCTCTGGCTGGCTTCCTTGCGTGTGAGGGTGAATTCCTCGCCGCCCAGGGTCTGGCGCAGTTCGTTCAGGGTGTTCCAGCAGGCCCGGTAGACCCTGGAGGAGAAGAACTCCAGCGCCAGCCTGGTCTTGACGGCGTTGCGGTTCACGAACACGCACCAGGTGCGGCTCTCGCCCGCTTCGTCCTGCTCCACGTCGAGCGAAAGGGTGTACTCGCGCTCGGCCAGGAAGGCGCGCAGCGCGTCGATGCCCGCACCGTCGCCCGCGTCCTCGAAGTCGGAGGGCTGGATGCGGGTGGGGTGGTCCAGGAAGGCCCACAGCAGCGGCTCGGGGATGCCGTAGAGCTGCGCCTCGCCGAAACGGGTCTGCAGGAGCTGGATTTTGGCCAGGATCTCCTGCAGGGGGCCGTCGTTGAGCACGGCGCCGCTCTGGCAGGTCACGGAGAGATCCTCGGTGACGCGGGAGAGCAGGAACCCGGAGAGCTCCTTCTCGTCCTTGATGAAGCGCTCCCAGTCGCCCTTGTGCACGCGGTAGAGCGGGGGCTGGGCGATGTAGAGGTAGCCGCGCTCGATGAGCTCCTGGTACTGGCGGTAGAAGAAGGTCAGCAGCAGGGTGCGGATGTGCGCGCCGTCCACGTCGGCGTCGGTCATGATGACGATCTTGTGGTAGCGCAGCTTCTGCAGGTCCACCTCGTTCTCGCCGATGCCAGGGCCCATGGCGGTGATCAGGGCCCTGATCTCCTTGTTGCCGAGCATCTTGTCGAAGCGGGTCTTCTCCACGTTGAGGATCTTGCCACGCAGGGGCAGGATGGCCTGGAACTTGGGGTCGCGGCCCTGCTTGGCCGAACCGCCTGCCGAGTCGCCCTCGACGATGAACAGTTCGGAGAGCTCCGGGCTCTTGGACTGGCAGTCCGCCAGCTTGCCGGGCAGGGCGTTGTCCGAGAGGGCCCCCTTGCGGCGCACAAGATCCTTGGCCTTGCGCGCGGCCTCGCGGGCCCGGGCGGCGTCAACGCTCTTGTCGACGATGAGCTTGGCGTCCTTGGGGTTCTCTTCGAAGTAGGTGTTGAGCGCGTCGAACACCACCTTGGCCACCTGGCCCGCCACCTCGGAGTTGCCCAGCTTGGTCTTGGTCTGGCCCTCGAACTGCGGCTGGGGAATCTTCACGGAGAGCACGGCGGTGAGGCCTTCGCGCACGTCGTCGCCGGTGAGCTTCTGCTTGAGCTTCTTGATGAGCCCGGATTTCTCGACGTAGACGTTGATGGCCCTCGTCAGCGCGGTCTTGAAGCCCGCCAGGTGGGTGCCGCCCTCCTGGGTGCGGATGTTGTTGACGAAGGTGAGCATCTGCTCCTTGTAGCCCGCGTTGTACTGCAGGGCGAAGTCCACCATGGTGGAGTCCACGGTGGCGCTGCCGGAGATGAGCTCGTGGATGGCCATTTCGCCGGAGTTGAGGTCCTTCACGAAGCGGCGGATGCCGCCCTCGTAATGGAAAACCTGGGCCTCCTCCTGGGTGCGCTCGTCCTTGAATTCGATGGTCAGGCCGGAGTTGAGGTAGGCCAGCTCCTCGAAGCGCTTGGACAGGGTGGCGAAATTGAAATCGGCGGTCTCGAAGATCTCCTCGTCGGGCAGGAAGCGCACGGTGGTGCCGGTTCCCTCGGCCTCGCCCAGCTTCTCCACCTGGGTCACGGGCACGCCGCGCTCGTAGCGCTGGCGGTAGCGGAAGCCTCCGCGCTTGATCAGAACCTCGAGGTGCTCGGACAGGGCGTTCACGCAGGAGACGCCAACGCCGTGCAGGCCGCCGGAGACCTTGTAGGCGTCGTTGTCGAACTTGCCGCCCGCGTGCAGCACGGTCATGACCACTTCGACGGCCGGGCGGTTCTCCTTGGGGTGCATGTCCACGGGGATGCCGCGGCCGTTATCGGAGACGGTGACCGAGTTGTCCTGGTGGATGACCACCCGGATGCGGTCGCAATAGCCGGCCATGGCCTCGTCGATGGAGTTGTCCATGACCTCGTACACGAGGTGGTGCAGGCCACGGATGTCCGTGGAGCCTATGTACATGGCGGGGCGCTTGCGTACCGCGGAGAGCCCCTCCAGGACGGTTATGGATGCGGCGTCGTACGTTTGACCGGAAGGCTGGGAAGGCTGGTTCATGCAGAGGCTTCCTCGCTGTAGTACGTCTCCTCCACGATCTTCATGGGCATGATGATGACCAGGTAGTCCGCGTCGTCCTCCCCGGTGATGCCGCAGGGCCCTTCCGCCCCGGTGAGCGTGAAGCGCACCTTGGGGGAGTGGAAGTGTCCCAGGATTTCCAGGAGGTCGCGTGTGGGGAAGGCGATCTTCTTGAGCTCGCCGGCGAACCCTGCCTCCATGGACTCGGTGGCCGCGCCGGTGTCGTTGCCCTGCGATTGCAGGGTCAGCTGGCCGGGGGTCTCGAGCTGGAAGTAGGTGCAGCGGTTGTTATCGGTGTTGAAGATGGAAATACGGTCCAGGGCCTCGGAGAGCGCGCCCTTCTCGGCCTGCAGCTCGGAGACGCCCGGGGTGGAGAGCTTGCCAACGAAGCTCTTGTAGTCGGGGTACTGGAAGTAGGAGAGCGGCAGGCTGAAGGTCTCCCGCTGGTCCTGCGTGCGGAAGAACAGGCGCTTCTGGCTGATGGCCAGCTCGATCTCGTCGGCCGTGAGCCACTTCTTGAGCTCCAGCACGTACTTCTTCTGGATGAGCACGCCCTCGGGCGGCAGCATGCCGCGCACGTCGTCGTTGACGAAGCCGCACATGGCGAACTGGTGGCCGTTCAGGCCGCAGACCTCCACCTTTTCATCCACGGCGCGCATGTACATGCAGGCCATGGCCTCCATGGTGTCCTCGTCGGAGACGCAGAAGAAGACGCGGTCGATCAGTTCCTGCAGGAAGTCGCCCGACCACATCACGTGCTCGCCCTGGGGGAACTCGGCGAAGGGCTGGAACCAGCTCTTCTCGCTGGTGGGCAGCTTGTAGTTGCGCCCGGACTGGCTGACCAGCAGGGTCTGGCCGGTGGGGTCGAGCTTGAGCTGGATCTCGCCGCCCGGCAGCTTGCGCACCAGATCGAAGAAGGAGCGGCCTTGCACGCCGCACAGCCCCTGCTCCACCACCTCGGCGCGGTAGGAGCCGACGAACTCGAGCGAGGAATCTGTGGACATGATCCGCAAGGCGCCGTTCTCGGCTGAGAGCCAGATGGTGCGCAGGAAGGCCGCACCGGTCTTGGCGGGGATGATGTTGGCGGATTTCTGCAGGCCTTCGATAATATCGGTTCTGGTGACCTTGACGAACATTGGGGTCATCTCCTTGGGCGGCTATGGTCGGGAATTGTCTGGATCATAGTTGGGGCAAGCGGGAGTATACGGAAAAAAAACCAAAGCACAATGCCCTTGTGGATCAAGTAATGGTGCGGGTTTGCGGGCCGCACGCCCAGCCCGTCGCGATGACCCGCCCCGGCCCCAGCGGACCGCCCTCCCCGGCCCCGGAAACGGGAGCGCGGAGCCTTTTCAGGAACTCTCCGGGCCGGAGGCATGTCATAAACAACACGACGTTTTCACCAGGGCTTAGGCCCTGGAAAGGCCGTATAAAACGCTCCCTCATGGGCCTCGGTCAGGTCCTGGGTTCCATGGCGGATTGCCCGGCTAGGGTCGCTGCGGGAGATCCAAACCGACAACGTACCCGTCGGAGGACTGAAGGCACCTTGCCAGGCTGGAATGGCTGCCCCCCTCTTGATTTTCCCACTCCTTCCAGGCGCTTGTATGAATTCCTCAACAGGAGCTCGCCCTCCCCGCCTACGGACAAGAGACCGCAGGGCTTCTTCTGGAACTTGCCAGCCCTGGTGAATGCCCTGCCCTGCGTCCGGCCAGCCTGCGCGGGCCGCATCCGATCTTGGGGTGTCTATTCGAGCAATCCGTGCCGGGTTCCGGTCTGACCGTCCCACGGGAAAGGAACAGGGATTCCTTCTTACGACTCAAGGAGATTTGAAAAAATTAGTTGCTTTTGTAGAGGGGTCGCACTTGTTCGAAAACACTCCAACATAACGAAATAATGCAGCAAAAAAAGGAATGTTCTGGTGCGCGAAAGGAACCGTCCTGCATCTTTCGACGCCAGAAGCCCGCTCAGGCGTTGGTTTGCTGACAGCTTTTCCGCAGCGTGTTGACCAGATTTTTCATATCGTTACTATCGTTTTGTAATTTATGTATTTTTTTGACGCCGTAGAGCACCGTGGAGTGATCCTTCCCGCCGAAGAGTTTGCCCAGGGCCGGGTAGGAGAGGCCCAGCTCCTCCCGGCAGAGCAGCATGGCGATCTGCCGGGCCAGGACCAGATCCTTGGTGCGCCTGGACCCGAGCAGGTCGCGCTTGTCCACCTTGAAGCGCTCGGCCACCAGCTCCAGGATGGAATCCGGGGTGGCCTTTGCCGCCTTTGCCGTCTTGGAGCGGCCCAGGATGTTTTCGAAGATCGCGTCCGATATGTCGCGCTTCAACAGCTCGCGGAAGGCCTGGAATTTGTTGAGCACCCCGAGCAGGCTGCGGAAGTCCCGGTGGCTCTGGGCCAGGGTGAGCATCTGGGATTTGCTCAGCTGGAGCTGCTTCTTCTGGCAGCGGTCCTGGACGTACTTCATGCGCACGTCCAGGTCGGGCGGAGCCAGCTGCACCATGAGCCCGCTCTCGAGGCGGGTGCGCAGCTCAGCGGGCATTCCACCGCAGGCGGCCAGGGGGGCCGCCGTGGTGAAGACCATGAGGCTCCTGTCGTTGGTGAAGGCGTTGAACAGGCTCAGAAGCTCCGAAGCCAGCAGGGGGTAGTCCTCCAGGCGGTGCAGGTCGTCCAGGAAGAAGGCCCGGCAGGAGGCAAGCGCGGAGCGCACGCTCTGCCCTTGCCTGTGGCCGGAGGTGTACAGTTCGGCCAACTCGTCCATATCGCCCACGAAAATGAGCTTCTTGTCCACGGCCTTGCTCACCTCGTTGGCCATGCAGCGCATGAGGTGGGTCTTGCCCGTGCCGGGTTCGCCCTGGATGATGAGCGGGTTGAACTTGGCTTCGCGGGTCCGGGAGATGTCCTTGGCGGAGGCCAGGGGGAACAGGTTCTTGTGGTTGGTGAAGAACTGCTCGAAAGTGTATTCGTGGCCGAAGGGGAAATCCACGCTGACGGGCTGGGGCCTGGGCATGGAGGCGTCCAGCGCCTGGTCCCTGGTACGGCTGCGGTAGCGCAGCACGCAGCCCTGGCCCATGAGCAGGCCGAGCTGCTTCTCGAAGTGTTCCTTGACGCGTGCGTCGAACCACTGGGCGAAATAGGCGTGGGGGAACTCCACCACCACTTCGGAGGAGTCCTTGTCGTGCAGCAGTTCCAAGGGGTCGAACCAGCGCTGGAGGTCGGCCTCGGTGACAAACTGCGAAAGATGGCTGCGGAGCGTGTTCTTGAGCACGGGCGTACCGGGGGAGCGGCGTTGGGGACGCCTAGGCCCTAGTCCAATCCCGGCCGGACCGCAACATCCGGCGGGCGGACGCCCGGTGGCCATTGCCAAGCGTCGCGATTTTGGACATGATCCCCCCTCATTTTAAGATTCCAATGGAGGCAAGCGGCATGGCCCAGCCTACGAAAACCATAGCGGAGATCAACCAGCGCATCAAAAAGGGAAAAGCCGTCATCCTCACGGCCGAGGAGATGGTGGACCTGGTGCGCTCCAAAGGCAAGACCGCGGCGGCCAAGGAAGTGGACGTGGTGACCACGGGCACCTTCTCGCCCATGTGCTCCTCGGGAATGCTCTTCAACTTCGGGCAGGAGCCCCCGGTGATCAAGGCCTCGCAGGTGTGGCTCAACGACGTGCCCTGCTATGCGGGCCTGGCCGCCGTGGACGCCTACCTGGGCTGCACCGAGCCCCGCGCGGACGACCCCCTGAACAAGGTCCACCCCGGGCGCTTCACCTACGGCGGCGGCCACGTCATCGAGGACCTGCTGCGCGGCAAGGCCGTGCGCCTCAAGGCCCTGGCCTACGGCACGGACTGCTATCCCAGGCGCGAGCTGGACAAGTCCGTCACCCTGGCGGACCTCAAGTACGCCCAGCTGCTCAACCCCCGCAACTGCTACCAGAGCTACAACGTGGCCGTGAACACGGGCAGCGCCGTGGCCTACACCTACATGGGCCCGCTCAAGCCCGGCATGCGCAACGCCAACTACGCCACCGCGGGCCAGCTCTCGCCCCTGTTCAACGACCCCTACCTGCGCACCATAGGCCTGGGCACCAAGATCTGGATGGGCGGCGGCACGGGCTGGGTGATCGGCGCGGGCACGCAGCACAACCCCAAGCCCGCGCGCAACGAGCGGGGCATCCCGCTGACCGCCTCGGGCACCCTGATGCTCAAGGGCGACATGAAGGCGGGCATGGACGCCAAGTGGGTGCGCGGCGTCTCCATCCTGGGCTACGGCTGCTCGCTCTCGGTGGGCGTGGGCATCCCCATCCCCATCCTGGACGAGGACATGGCCTTCTTCACCGGCGTCAGCGACGCGGACATCACCATGCCCGTGCGCGACTACGGGCACGATTACCAGGCCGGCATCAACAACGTGCTGGCCCAGCCCACCTTCGAGGAGCTCAAGAGCGGCGAGATCAAGGTCAACGATCAGACCGTGCGCACCGTGCCCCTGACCAGCTACGCCCTCTCCCTGGAGATCGCCGAGCTGCTCAAGGCCAAGATCGAGCGCGGCGAGTTTATGCTGACCGAAGCGCAGGAGCGCATCGTCTCCGAGTAGCCGCCTCATCTCAGCAATCAATAAAAGCTCCCCGTGCATCGGCGCGGGGAGCTTTTTGTTTCAGATCTGCCTCCGCTGGCACCTGCTATAGGCTTCGCTCTCACGGCGAAGGAGCAATCATCGAGCCCTTTACTTCCATCCAGGAGATAACCATATATAAGAAAAAGTGGCCTTACCAATCGTTCGTCACAACAGTTCAGAGGTTATTCATGGCTGTGAATCGTCGCATGTTCGTCGCCGGGGCCTGCTGTGCGGGCGCCGCGCTGGTGGCGGGCATATCCCTGAAAGCCTCGCCCCCCGCCGCCCCGCCGCCCGGAGCGGACGCGCCGGGCTTCGCCCGGGAGCGTTTCCTGTCCCACTGGAACTGCACGCAGGCGGTGCTGGAGGCCCTTGGCCCTTCCGCCGGGCTGACCCCGGAGGCGGTCACACGCGTCACCACCCCCTTCGCGGCGGGCATGTGGAGCGGGTTGACCTGCGGGGCCGTGACCGGGGCCATGATGGCCCTGGGCATGCGCTACGGGCGCGACAGCGACGGGGCCTCGCCCGAGGCGGTGAAGCTCAAGGTGCGGCAATTGGTGGCCGCCATGAAAGGCGAGTTCGGCGACCTGGACTGCTCCGCCCTGCTCGGCACCGACATGGCCACAGACGCGGGCGTCAAGGAGGCCGCCGCCAAGGGGCTGTTCAAGTCGAAATGTCCGCTGCTGGTGGAGGCCGCCGCAAGGGAGGCCCTCAAGCTGATGGCGTGACGGGGCCGGGGGTACGGATTCCGGGAGCGGCTGAGCCGACGGCTGGCAGGCGGCTCCGCTCACCTGAGCTGGGCGAGCCAGACCGTATGGCGGCCGCAGGCCGGGTCCTCCACGATGTGAGCCACGAGCTCGAAACCGTTCTCGTCGAGCAGGGCGCGGTATTCGGATCCTGCCAGGCTGGCGTGGTAGAGCGGCTCGCCCTGGAAGGAGCCGATGGACTCCCCGTGCGACGGCCCGCTGGTGAACATGAGCGCAGCGCGCGGGGCCGCATGGTTTCTGAAAATGGGGAACATGCGGCGTTGATCGGCGTGGCGCAGGTGGAAAAAACTGTCCCAGGCCAGGATGCCGTGAAAGGCTCGGCCAAGGTCCAGCGAGCGCATATCCGCGACGAGCCAGGTCCCCTGCGGCAGGCTGCCCTGCGCCAGGGCAATCATTTCCGGGGCGGAATCCACCCCGGTCAGGCGGCAGCCGTGGTCGATCAGGTAGCGCCCGACGGGTTCGCCGGGTCCGCACCCGATGTCGAGCACGGTTGGGCTTTCGGGCAGGAGGCCGATGAACCGGTCCAGCCATGGGGTCTCGATCAGCCGGTCGCCACGGGCGTCCGCCCAGGCGCGGGCGTAGCGCCGGTACAATCCCACGATCCGGTCGGCTGCTGAAGGCATCCCGATCCGCTATCGCATACCCCGGGAGCGGGCAACCCGGTCCGGGAAGTTTCGGCAGCCCCTCCCCGGCGCAGTCCCGGTTCTGCGCGTCAGGAGGCATCTGCCCGACCCACTCTCGCCGTCTTGGTTGTTGACAGTGCGGCTGCTGTGGCATAGGGCCTCTTTTTCGAGTTCGCATCGCCCAGGAGGAATCATCATGGCCCACAAGAAGATCGAGCGCAAAAAAGAGCTGGACCGCCGCCGCAAACGCCGTGAGGAGCGCAACAAAGAGCGCATCCGCGAAGCCAAGGCCGCCAAGAAGTCCTAGCCCGCGCCTTTGCCATATTTGACAATGGCTCCGGGGATGCTTATCTCCGGTGCTGTTACGTTTTTGTTTTCCAAGGAGCTAACCATGCCTATCTACGAATACCGCTGCAACGAATGCCAGCAGACTTTCGAGGAGTGGCAGAGGGACTTCGCCGAAAGACAAGTGCCCTGCCCCGTCTGCGGGGCCAAGGCCGAAAGGCTTATCTCCAGCACGTCCTTCGTCCTGAAGGGGGGCGGCTGGTATGCGGATCTCTACTCCAAGCCGGGTGAAAAAAAAACTGAGGCGCCCGCGGGCGAACCCGCCCCTGCGGCCAAATCGGAGCCTTCGCCCTGCGCCGGCAGCTGCGGGGCGACCTGCGCAACCGGCAGCTGACGAATCGTGCTGGTCAGCAAGGCAGCTTCGGCTGCCTTGCCTGTTTATACGCCCCGCGAAAGCGGGCATACCCCCACCCCCCCACACATGATCGACCGCTACTCTCGCCCGGAAATGGCCCGCCTCTGGAGCCTGGAGAACAGGTTCCGCGTCTGGCTGGAAGTGGAAATCGCCGTCTGCGAAGCCTGGCACAGGCTGGGGCGCATCCCCGATGAGGACATGCGCGCCATCCGCGACAAGGCCGACATCAACGTGGACCGCATCCTCGAGATCGAGGAGCGCACCCGCCACGACGTCATCGCCTTCCTCACCTGCGTGGAGGAGATCGTGGGCCCCTCGGCCCGGTTCATCCACCTGGGCTGCACCAGCTCCGACATCGTGGACACGGCCAACGGCGTGCTGCTCAAGCGCGCGGGCGAGAAGATCCTGGAAGGGCTCGACCGCCTGCTTAGCGTGCTCAAGGAGATGGCCCACACCCACAAGGACAGGCTGTGCATGGGCCGCACCCACGGCATTCACGCCGAGCCCACCAGCTTCGGGCTGAAGATGGCCGGTTTCTACGCCGAGTTCTCCCGCCACAAGGAGCGCTTCGCGCGGGCCGTGCAGGGCGTGGCCATAGGCAAGATTTCGGGCGCGGTGGGCACCTACGCCTACGTGACCCCCGAGGTGGAGGCCATCACCTGCGAGCTGCTGGGCCTCGCGCCGGACCCCATCTCCACCCAGATCGTGCAGCGCGACAGGCACGCCGAGTACTTCACGGCCCTGGGCCTCCTGGGCGGCGGCATCGAGCGCATCTGCGTGGAGCTTCGGCACCTGCAGCGCACCGAGGTGCTTGAGGTCGAGGAGGGCTTCGGCAAGGGCCAGAAGGGCTCCTCGGCCATGCCCCACAAGAAGAACCCCATCTCGGCCGAGAACCTGGCCGGGCTCTCCCGCCTGCTGCGCACCAACGGCCTGGCCTCCATGGAGAACATGCCCCTGTGGCACGAGCGCGACATCTCGCACTCCTCGGTGGAGCGCGTGATCATGCCCGACTCCACCATCCTGGCGGACTACATGCTCTACCGCCTGGCCAACCTGCTCTCCAACCTGCGCATCATCCCCGAGAACATGGAGCGCAACCTCTGGGGCTCCTACGGGCTGTTCTTCTCCCAGGCGGTGCTCATCGCCCTGGTGGACGCGGGCATGGACAGGCAGGAGGCCTACGAGCTCACGCAGGGCGTGGCCATGCGCTGCTGGGCGGAAAAAAAGCTCTTTTCCGACGAAGTGCGCCGTGATAGGGCCATCGTCAACAAGTTGGGTGAAAACAAGCTCGACGAAATCTTCAATCCCGCGAATTTTCTCAAACAGGCCGATTTCATATTCAAAAGGGTGTTCGGATCGTGAAACAACGGCTCGCGCAACTGATTCTGGAAAAGTCTTACCGGGAGGGCGAGTTCGTCCTCACCTCCGGCCGCAAGAGCGACTACTACTTCGATTGCAAGCCCACCGCGCTGCACCCCGAAGGCTCGTTTCTGATCGGGTCCATCTTCTGCGACATGCTCGAATCGGTGGACGTCATGGGCGTTGGGGGCATGACCCTCGGCGCCGACCCCCTGGTCAGCTCCGTCACCGTGGTCTCCTGGATACGCAAGCGGCCCCTGCCCGGCTTCATCGTGCGCAAGCAGTCCAAGGGGCACGGCACCAACCAGTTCCTGGAAGGCCTGGCCAACTTCGCCCCCGGGCAGAAGGTGGCCATGCTCGAGGATGTGGTCACCACCGGGGGGACGCTGCTCAAGGCCTGCGAGCGCGTGCGCGACGCCGGCCTGGATATCGTGGCCGTGCTCACCGTGCTGGACCGTCAGGAAGGCGGCCGCGAGAACCTGGCCGCCGCCGGGTATGAGCTGCTTCCCATCTTCACCCGGGCGGACCTGGTGGCCGCCAAGGGGAGTTGAGGAACTTTCAGACCACCGTCTACTCAAGGAGGAGCAAGACCGTGGCCTTGCCACACGCACGTTCCATCACCTCCGGCTGCATCGCGGCGGCCCTGTTCCTGCTTACGCTTTCCGGCATCGCCATGGCCGACGACGGCTGGACCGTCGAACTCCGGGCCGACCCTTACGGTCCCGAGCGTTTCCTGGCGGTGGACAAGTCCTCCCAGACCTTCTGGTTCTTCGAACAGAAGAGCCCGCTGCAGCCCATGAAGCAGCTGCCCTGCACGACAGGGCAGGAGCCTGGCACCAAGTGGCGCGAGGGCGACCTCAAGACCCCCGAGGGCGTCTACTTCATCAAGCAGCGCATCAGCGGCGGCCTGGATTTCGGCCTCTACGGCGACCTGGCCTTCACGCTCAATTACCCCAACCCCATCGACATCATCAACAACCGCAAGGGGTCGGGCATCTGGATCCACGGCCGCGGCAGGCCCATCACCCCCAACGAGAGCCGGGGCTGCGTGGCGCTGAACAACGGCGACGTCAAGGATCTGGACCCCATGCTCACCAAGCGCGTCCTGCCCGTGGTCATCGCCAACTCGGTGCACTGGTCCAAGGACACCCCCGCCGCCAACAAGGACGCCCAGGAGGTGGTGGCCGCCACCCTGGAGTGGGCCAAGGCCTGGTCCCGCAAGACCGAGGATTTCTTCGCCTTCCACGACGCGGCCAAGTTCTCCATCGCCCAGGGCGAGCCCTTCGACGAGTTCCGCAGCCACAAGCGCCAGCTCTTCGCCAAGCTGCCCTGGATCCACGTGCTGCTCGACGACGTGCGTGCCGTGCAGGGCCCCGACTACTGGGTCACCTACTTCGGGCAGCTCTACCGCTCGCCCACGCTCAGCAGCGAGGGCATCAAGCGCCTCTACTGGCAGCGCAACGACAAGGGCCGCTTCGTCATCGTGGGCATGGACTACGACGAGGTGAGCCTGGGCCTGGAGGGCAAGTACCTGGCCCGCGTGCGCACCGACGTGACCACCCTCGTCGAGGCCTGGCGCCAGGCCTGGGAGCGCGGCAAGGTGTCGGATTACATGCAGTACTACGCCGACAACGCGGTCCAGGGCGACCGCAGGGGCAAATCCGCCATCCGCGAGCAGAAACAGCAGCTCTGGAACGGCAACAAGGCCCCCAGGAAGGTGGCCCTGCGCGACATGAAGATGAGCCTCACCCAGGACGGCGTGCAGGTGGAGTTCGTGCAGGAGTACGCCAGCAAGGACGGCAACTCGGACAAGGGCCGCAAGAAGCTGGTCCTTGGCCCGGTGGGCAACGGCTGGGCAATCCTCGAAGAGGACTGGAGCAAGATGTAGCATGGCCTCAAGCGGCAAGATCAACGTCATCTGGTTCCGCGACCAGGAACCGGCCAGGAGGCTCCGGCTGCGCGTGGGCTGGATCCGCGCCTTCACGTACCTCCTGGTGCTTCTGCTGTTGATCGCCGCCGGCGGGTTGTTTGGCGCGGCCGAGTTCTGGCGGCGCACCCAGGAAGTGCAGTCGGCCAAACGCGACGTGGAGAAGCGCCTCTCCGAGACGCTGCTCAAGCTGGAGCGCCTGCAGAACATCGAGAAGCTCCTGCAGACCTCGGACCCCACCGAGCTCGCCCAGTTGCTGGCGGGCCTGGGCATCGACAACAGCGCGGCCAGGAACCAGGCCGCCCAGGCCGCCCAGGCCGCGCAGCAGCCGGCCAAAGGCAAGGATCAGGCCAAGAACAGCCCCGCGCCCGCCGTGGAGAAGCCCGCTGGCTTCGACCTGGCGGACATCATGGGCCGCGTGGACCTCGGCCAGGTGGCCGTGGAGAACTTCCGCTCCAAGGCGGACGCCAAGGGCATCCAGGCGGGGTTCGACCTCTCCAACCTGATGCCCCAGCCCCAGGCGGGCGGCGGCCAATTGCTGGCCATCAGCCGCGACGGATCCGTCTTCCCCGTGCAGACCGGCAAGGACGAGCTGACCTTCAACATCCAGCGCTTCAAGCAGGTGTCCGTGCAGGCCGCCCTGCCCCAGGGACTGGACCCGTCACAGGTCTTCGGGTTCAGGCTGGTGCTCGCCAACGGTACGGGCAAAACAATCTTCAGCGAGACCTATCCCCTTGCTCAAACGCAGTAGCCTTGCGCTGATCTTCTCTCTGCTTCTCTGCACGCCGGTCTGGGCCGAGGTGGTCACCTTCTTCCCCGGCACCCAGTACGCGCTGGACGTGCACTTTCTGCGCGGCGAAAAGCCCGGCCCCACCGTGTTCGTCCAGGGCGGCATCCAGGGCGACGAGACGGGGGGCTTCCTCACGGCGCAGCTGCTCACCAGGGCCAAGGTGCGCAAGGGCACGGTCATCATCGTGCCCAGGGCCAACCCCCCCTCCATCCACGAGCGCAAGCGCGCCATCAACGTGGACCTCAACCGCCGCTTCGACCAGGACTACAACGAATTCTACGAGGACAGGCTCGCCCGCCTGATCCGCTTCCTGGTCTCCCAGAGCCAGGCGCTCATCCACCTGCACGAGGGCTCGGGCTTCTACAACCCGGTCCGCGTGTCGGACCTGCGCGGCCCCAACCGCTATGGGCAGTCCGTGATCATCGACGCCGTGGGCTACAAGAACGTGGCCAACCTGGAGCGCGCGGCCAGGCAGGTGCTGGCAAAGCTCAACGAGGGCGTCTCCCCCAAGGAGTACCAGTTCCAGATCTTCAACATGGACACCTTCAACGACCGCTCCAAATACCTGGAGCAGCGCAAGTCCCTCACCTACTACGCCCTCTCCCGCGTGGGCATCCCGGCCGTGGCCCTGGAGGTCAGCAAGAACATCACGGACCTTAACTGGAAGGTCTCGGCCCAGCTCAAGGGCACGGTGCTCTTCCTGCGCCAGTTCGGGGTCGAGGTGGACGCCCCGGAGCCCCGCCCGCAGGACCTCAAGGCCTACCCCCCGCGCGACCTGAAAATCCTGGTCAACGGCCGTGAGCTCGACTCGCGCAAGCCCGCCCTGAGCCTCGCCCCCGGCGCCACCCTGGATGTGCGCTGCGAGCCCTCGCAGGACCAGGCGGGCCTGAGCCCCGTCACCGCCGTGTTCGCCTCCGACCGGCCGGGCTTCAACCTGGCCAAGGCCCCGCGCCTGCCCCTGGCCCCCTTCCAGACCCTGGACGTGCGCTCCGACGGCCAGGTGCTGGCCAAGGCCACCCTGCAATGGACAGGCGCCTGGCCCGCGCCGGAGCAGTCCGGGCCGGCCAAGTTCGTGTGCTGGCTGGGCGGCAAGCTGGTGCACGTGCCCGCCGGCGGCACCATCCATGCCGTGCAGGGCGACCAGCTGGTGCTGGAGGGCGTGTGGGGCAGCAAGAAGGATGAGGTGCTCAACCTCAAGGGCTACGTAAGCCGCGTGGGCAAGAACGACGGGCAGGACGCCGGGCAGGAGATCATTCTGGACCCCAAGAGCTTCATCCCCAAGTTCCTGGTGCCCCAGCCGGGCGGCGACGTGACCTGCGAGGTGGTCCGCGAGACCCCCGGCCAGGCCAAGGACAAATTCACCATCGTGCTCAAGCCCCGCGTGGTGCACTCCCTCGTGCTCACCACCCAGGATGGCAGGAGCCTCACCGTGCCCTGGTCGCCGGACAAGCCGCTGCAGCTGGCCCCGGGCCGCTACACACTGGCCGACGTGCAGGGCAACGGCCCGGCCGCCATGGTCCAGGTATTCGCCTCCAACACGCCCGTGACCCTGGGCCAGAGCTTCACCGTGACCGAGAAGGACTCCATCGTGCTGCGGCAGGCCACCACCTTCGCGGACATGGGCGTCATGAAGCTCTCCACCAGGACCCTCTCCCAGGCTGACGCCGAACCCGACAGCGCCCGCCTGTACTAGGCCCAGCCCTCCGCCAACGGTACGGAGCGCGCCAGGCGGGCGCGGGTAGCCATCCGCCCGGGGGCGTGCTACCCACGGAAGCACACCCTGCCAAGGAGTCACCCATGGCCCCGGAATGGACCAAGCACGACGACACCACCCACTACATGAGCCTGGGCAAGGCCCTGCTGGTCACCGTGGTCTACGACAGGCTGACCCCGGCGGGCTGGAAGGTCCAGGTGGGACAGCGCAGCCTCAAGGACAAATTCGCCAGCCTGGAGGACGCCCAGAAGATCGCCCTCGCCTTCGCTGAGAAGGTCAGCGCGGCCATCCGGGCCGACCTGGACGCCCTCAAGCAGGGATAAAAGGCTGAAGGATGCCTCCGGCGGCCAGGGGCGCCGCCCCTGGACCCCGCGAGAGGGAGTTCCTCCCTCTCGACTCCCTTTTAAGCTTCGCGCCCGACAGCGATACCCCGTCCCAACACGTTCATCCCGCGAACCCTGTGGATACCAACCCGGATCGAAGTCTCTTGGAGAGACCTTGTTCCCCGTGCCCCGCCGTGAACCGCTTTGTCAGCCGTGTGGCCCTGCCCGCGCGGCGCATGACGATATTCTTCCGATATGTCGGCTT